>CALKAH010000242.1 GCA_937983315.1 uncultured Acholeplasmataceae bacterium
AAGAAGAGATTGTCTATCAAATTGCTGAAAATAAGCTTAATAGCATCAAAAACAAAACTAAGCGACAAGCGATTATTTCTGTGAGAAACCATCTTTTACAGAAAGGGTTCCACCGTGAAAAGGTTGAACATGTGATCTTATCACTTGAAAGTCATATGCCTACTCATGATGATGAACTGATTGATAAGGCATATGAAAAAGCATATCTTCATCTATCCAAAAAGTGGACAGGTTATGCTTTAGAGACTAAAATCAAGGAAAAACTTTATCAAAAAGGTTTTTCTTATCCGACAATTCAAGCCATACTTGAGAAAAAGAAGCTTCAATCATGGTAAAATCATGGTTGAAGTTTTTTGTTAGGAGGATATCTGATGATTGCATGGATTCATGGACATTTTCATAGTATGCTTGATGAAAAGACAGTGTATCATCGTCTAGCAACCGATCAAGGAATGATTGTTGCGATTGATGATGAGGTTGATCTTAACCTTTGTGAGAAAGTCATTGATCTTAAAGGTGCTCATGTTTATCCGGGTTTTGTCGATGCTCATCTTCATCTATTAGGCTATGGTCAACATCTGATGCAGATCTCATTAGATGGAATTAAGGATAAAAATGACATCATTAAACATGTGAAGAAATATCAAGAGCAAAATATCATCTTTGCAGAGGGGTATCTCGACTGCGGATTAACTTTCCATGATTTAGATCAAGCATTTCCCAATCAGACCGTTTTCTTAAGACACAGTGATTATCATGGATTAACCTTAAATTCCAAAGCACTCGATATGATGGGAATCATCCATCAGACAGGCATTTTAAAAGAAGAGGAAGCGAGTTCAGTCATGAACCGCTTGCCTAAACTTGACCAACAAACCCTTGAAATGATGCTTAAGCGTGCATTAGATACATTATATCAATTTGGAATCACCGGTGGACATAGTGATGATCTCTATTATTTCAATGGATTTCATGACACGCTCAAAGTATTTGAACATGTTCTTCCATCTCACCCATTTCGTACCCATTTGCTCATCCATCATATGACACTTTCTGATTTTATCAAGTCGAATAAACCATGGGGAATTCAAACGCCTTACTTAGAACTAGGTGCCGTTAAAATGTTTTATGATGGCACGATGTCTTCGAAGACTGCACTCATGGAACATCCTTATCAAGGATCACAAACATCGGGTGAAATCGTGATGGGAAAAGATCATTTTATTGAGGTCTTGAAACGAACAAGACAACACGGATTAACTGCAGCCATTCATGTCATCGGTGATCGTGGTCTTGATGAAGTCGCTGACCTTCTTATTAAGTATCCTCCCAAGGAAGGATTAAAAGATCGGATCATCCATGCACCATGGGCATCAAAAAAGACCATTCAAAAGCTGATCTCATTACCGATGGCCATTGATATTCAACCTCAATTTTTATCATCGGATCTTCCCAAAGCATGGCACCATTTTAGTCAAAAACCAGAACTGATTTTTCCATGGAAAACCTATCTTAAACATGGGTTAACATTATCAGGATCATCAGATGCACCTGTTGAGATACCCAATCCCCTCTTAGGCATGAAAGATGCTATCTATCGAAGATCATCAGATGATCATCATCAATATCACCTTGAGGAGGCATTAACCCCATTTGAAGCGCTCACGTGTTACACCACAGATGCCAATGCACTGAACTTTAACAAACCAAAAGGTTATCTTAAGCATGGCTATCTAGCAGATTTCACGATCTTAAAACATGATGTATTAACCATGAAAGAACTCGACTTTGAACAACCTCAAGTCGTGATGACTGTGATTGATGAGAAGATTGTTTATGATGCGTTAGATAACGCATAAAACTTGAATAAATCCCTCTTTTCTTATACAATGACACATGAATATATA
>CALKAH010000243.1 GCA_937983315.1 uncultured Acholeplasmataceae bacterium
ACCACCGAGATCTACACTCTTTCCCTACACGACGCTCTTCCGATCTTTATATTCAGTATTTTATTGAACTAACTTTCGCATTCTTACCCATTCCGATGAGTATTGTGGTTGCTGTGGTCATGGGAATCTTGCTCACATCTCCATTATCATCAGCTGCAATTGCGATTTCAATCAATCTAGGGGGTATCCCTGGTGGAGCAGCCGTTATTGGATGTACTGCACAAATGATTGGATTTGCTGTTCAATCACGAAAAGATAATTCGATTGGTATGGTTTTATCGATTGCGTTTGGTACATCGATGTTACAATTTAAAAATATCTTAAGAAAACCGATCATTTGGTTGCCCACAATCATTACATCAGCTATCTTAGGTCCTCTTTTCTACATTTTCTTTAAGACTGAGACGACCAAAGAAGGAGCAGGTATGGGTTCATCAGGTTTAGTGGGACAACTTCAAACCTTGGATGCCATGAACTATTCCTTAAATGGATGGTTATCCGTCATTTTCATGGTGATAGGTTCTGCAGTTTTAGTCTTTGGTATTGATCTTCTTTTTAGAAAAAAAGGCTGGATTGTTTCTGGCGATCTCGCCGTTAATAAAGATATTAATTCCTAGTCAAAAATGATAACATCTTCATGTATTTATGTTAAAATAACGGTTGAATAGAAAATATACACAGAAAGTGGTGTGTTTATGAACAAACGTGTCTATAACAAGGCTTTTGGTAAAATTGTTCGTACACTGGGATTCTTGCTTGTTTTGGTTTCTTCAGTCTTTTTAGCTGTTCAACTGATCCTCACCTATCAGACATTACCCTTCATTGAAACCTTACTCCCCTATGCGGATATGGTCAATGATTTCATTGCACCTTATGCATTCATCAGTGAATATGCCATCTTAGCTTTAATTGTAGGTCAAATCTTCTTGCTATGGGCGATTCGAAGAGGCGTTATCCTTCGCGTCATCTTAACAGTAACCTTGGTGTTCTTGTTCGTTGAAAATTCATTTTCTGGACAATCCGTATTGGTTCCTATTGCCGTTCAATCCCCTGCATGGCTTGGTAACGTCTTAGGTTTTATCGAAGGTCCTTTTGAACAATTAACCAGTCTATCCGAATACATCATTCCAGGTGTAACAGTCGCTGTTCCATTCTTATTATGGGTATTATATGCCTATAAGAAACCTGGACGTTTCTCATTGTTTATGCTTCGTTTAGGTTCAATAACCTTATTCTTAGCGATTGCAATGCTCATTGTTCAAAATCAATTTGTTCCAACCTTAGGAGATGTTGAAATTTACGGTACGATTAATACCGTATTATACATCCTGACTTATCTCCTTAACGCCATTGGTGGCTTATTTGGTACACTCGGTTTTGCAAGAAAATAAAACTAATAAAGAAGAAAGATCGGAAGAGCGTCGTGTAGGGAAAGAGTGTAGATATCGGTGGT
>CALKAH010000244.1 GCA_937983315.1 uncultured Acholeplasmataceae bacterium
AGATCGTATTCGGTGACTGGAGTTCAGACGTGTGCTCTTCCGATCTTCCTGGTGCTTGATTCATAAATTGATTACAAGGAAAATCGAGAATTTCAAAACCTTTGGTTTGATATGTTTCATAAAGCTTTTCAAGTCCTTCATATTGTGGTGTTAGACCACATTTGGTTGCTGAATTGATAATAAGCAACACTTTTCCTTCATAATCTTTGAGTGATATTTCCTTTTGATCGACATCTTTAACCTTAAATTGATAAACTGACATGTTTGATTTCTCCTATCATTTATATTTGATACAACTTAATTTTATCAAATTGAATTGTACACCTCAAATCATTTGCTTGATAAAAAAAGAATCCTCATCGGATTCCTTTGAAGCGTTGTTCTATCATGTCAACTGCAATCAATGCTGATTGATAAATGGTGGGTAAACCACTGCCTGGATGTGTTCCACCACCAACGAGATAGAGATTTTTAAATTCTTCAAATTGGTTGTGTGGTCTTAAGAAAAGCATTTGATCGAGTCCATGAGCAAGATTGAATACTGCACCACGATAAACGTTTTCATTGACTTCCCATTCATGTGGTGTATAGATTAATTCCTCTTCAATCAAGGGTTCAAGATCGAGTCCATGATGTGATTTGATCATGTTTAAGATTAAATGGCGCATCTCTTGTCGATCATCATCCCAATTGTTAATATCTTTGGTATTTGGCACGGGTGCAAGAATATATAAACTGCTCTTGCCTTCTGGTGCGAGTGTGGGATCGAGTTGACTTGGATGATGCACATAAATGGATAAATCCTTCGTCCGTTTTCCTTTCATCAATGTTTGAAGATATTGTTCATATGCATTTGAAAAGATAATTTCATGATGAGGAAGATCAAGCTTTTGATTGACTCCAAGATAGAGCATCCATGTTGACACCGAATATTTTTTCTTTTCGATGTTCTTTGGGGTATATTTTTTTAAGTGTTTCGGATCAACAAGTGAAGTCATACCATAGGCAAAATCAGCATTCATGATGCATAAATCAGTATCATAGGTTTCACCTTGTTCGGTGAGAATACCTTGAATGACGCGATGTTCAATCTTGATTTCTTTAACTTTTGTATTAAGCTTTAACGTGCCACCTTGCTTGATAAAGAGTTCTGCCATCTTCTCGTTGATGCGATGAAGTCCTCCCATCACATGATAAAGACCTAAAGAATGCTCAAGATAGGGAAGTATCGTAAAGATTGAGGGTGCTTGATACGATGCCATACCTAAGTATTTTGCTTGAAAGGACAAACTATGAATAAAAGAGGGTTGTTTACTGTACTTGGATAACATGCGATATACAGATTGCATGGGATGAACATAAGGAGATGCTTTGATGACATCTTTACGAAGCAGATGAAAGACGTGAGGAAATGGCTTTTCTAAAATGGGCTTTATCGCTTGAAACTTTTTCTGTTGATCGTTGACCCACGTCAGATATTGTTGTCCTAATCCAGGTTCAACTTGATCAAAAACGAAGACATTATCTTGGGGATTTTGTCTAATCTTTAGTGTATGTTTTGGATAAATCAGATGGTATAAAGGATCAAGTCTGACAAGATCAAGTTCATGATCGAGATCAAACCCTCCACGTCTAAAAACGTCTCGTAAAACATCGATATACATCAAGAATGTTGGTCCCATATCAAAGTGATAATCACCTAACGTGATACCTTTACTACGGCCACCTACACGTTCATCTTTCTCAAAGATGGTCACATCATACCCTGCTTTGACAAGCATTAAACCTGCTGCAAGTCCCCCAGGACCAGCACCAATAATCGCGATTTTTTTCATTTTCTTAGTACTGCATCTGCATCCCTAAACTCTTTAATGAAGCGACGCATTTCCTCCATCAGTACGGTATCTGGTGCTCCTTTGAGAACCATACCATCTAAATACATCATCGATTTAATGATAGGAAACATCCCCTTTTCAAAAACCATACCTGAATGCACACCTAATTTGATGGTTTCCATCATCTTTCGTGTCAAACTGACCTCAGATACGGTCTTACCTGCAAAATCCTCATAGAGTTTAAGCATTTTTTCATGGTATTGATCAAATCTTTTTCCTGAGATCTCGTGATCAGCCATGTGATTAAGCGCATGGGCACATCCATCATAGTCATATTGTGATAAATGGGTCATGAATTCAAAGAGACCCGTTTGAATTTTAGGACCAACTTTGGAAATAGCCCCTGTATCAATGAAATAATAGTCCTTATCTTTAACAATTAAGTTACCGGGATGCAAGTCACCATGGAATGTACCGATGAGAAAAATATAGAAACCATGAATATGAAAGATTTCTAATATATCATTGAATGGGAGTTTCTTTTGTTTGAGTAGGTCATCCGCTGTCGGTCCATCGATAAATTCAGAAACTAAGACATGTTCAGAGGATAAATCCTCATAAATAAAGGGAAATTTTAAACGGGAGAGATCAAATTGATCCTTATTTTTTTCATAGATGTCTTTGAGTATTTTACCGTGAGCAATCTCATTTCTTAAATCGAGTTCAGCCAGTGTATATTCCTCAATATGTTCAAGGATACCTACTGGATCGGCAACTTTAGCAAGTTTAGGATAAAAGAAGATGACAAACTTAATCAATCTTCTCAGTGAGCGAACATCCTTCTCAAATGCTTTTTTGAAGTTCTTTTTAATGACTTTGATCACAACTTTTTCACCGGTTTTAAGTGTTGCTAAATGGACTTGACCCACCGAAGCACTTCCTAAAGGTTTGGGTTCAATCGACTGGATATGATCAAACCATGAAGGATTGACATAGCTTTTGAGAAGCTCAAAAAAATCCTCTTCTTGAATAGGTGTTGTGTGGGTATAAAGTTGTGCCAAATGAGTACATGTTTCTTCGCTTAAAAAATCGATACGAAGTGCGAATGTTTGAGCAATTTTGACCGCTAATAATCCTTTTTTCTGGATATAGTCTAAATCGGGGAGTTTCTTTCCAAAGATCATTTTGAATAACTTGATAAACATCAACCAGCGCATAAAAACCCTCCATATTGTCTTTAGTTTACCAAAAAAAGTGAAAAAATTACACCATTTACACGTGATGATGATGTCTGATGACATCAAGTAAAAAGACGATCGCTGTTAAGGACCAAAGGACCGAAATTACTGTATAAATCCAAGGTGTAAGATCACGTTCTTCAACAGCTTCTTCACCTTCAGCAACCCGAAGTTCGATCGATAATGCATGTTCAGGACGAAGAGTAATCGAATCATCTGCTGTCAATAACATATCTTGATAGTACCAGCCTAATACATGATATCCTTCTTTTACGTCTGCATGAAGCGTGATCGGAAGATCGTTATAAAAATAATCTTCAAAATTTCCTGATTGATACGTTTCTCCACATGCTTCGATTGAAGCTTTGGATTCATCAAATGCGACAGAAACGAAATGTTTCTCACCTAAATCTAAATAGTCTTCCATGGTTTGAATCATGACATCTTCTCTTCCGTAGGCAAATTGATACATCCGATCAACATAGGTTAACCACGTGTCCATGGATTGAGGATAACCCCATCTGTCGATATGTTCTTGCATCTCTGGTGTGTAGCGATCTACCCAAAGATCAAGTTCATGGATCATCCGATCTTCATCCAATGTTGTATTCATGATTTCTTTGAGACGATACACAAATTGTGCTTTGAATGCATCATTTTCTAATAGATTGACAAAAAGTTTCCCGGTTTTCCAATTTTCTCCGGTTAAACGTTCAAAACTATTGACATCAGGTGTCGTTGTTCCCCATGAAATGCCAAAGGATGCATCTAAATCATTGATCATAAACCGCCATCGTCCATCATGACCCGTTTGTGCGTTCTTGTTATAGGTTGTATTTTTACGCCAATAAAAGATATTGTTTTGAGGCCAATCGACATTCCCCATGTAAAGTTGTGTAATCATGTTATCGATATAATTATCGGTATCCAACCATCTTTG
>CALKAH010000245.1 GCA_937983315.1 uncultured Acholeplasmataceae bacterium
TCACCTCAGAAAGTGGCTGATCTTTACCCATTTTTGATGTCACATACAGTGCTAACAATAATAGGGAAGTGATGAGTAGAATAATTTCAAGTGTTGTCATTCTCTTTGCCTCCTAAGCGATTATAGATATTGACTTGTGAATCTTCCAATCGGGATACTCGATGTTCTAGGACGTTGACATCCTTCTTTAGTGACTTGATATCTTGCGAGTGCATTTCAAGGAGATTAAGCATTTTTATGTTTTGCTTTTCTATTGTCTGCAAATTCGTCAAGATTTCATCGTTATTCGTTTTGTTCTTCTGTTCTTGGCGGTTGAATTGCTTGATGGTGGTCAAGATGACTACGACCATTGTTACAATCCAATACACCAAATTTTCCATTCTAAATAGACTGAGTAGGTTTTCCCAGTTCATCTTTCATCACCTTATCCTTGTAGTTTTCTATGTATGCTAGGGCTTCCCTTAATAACAGCATGTATTCTAAGCCTTTGCTATTGTTCCAGTTCTTTTTATATTCAATCATGTGTGTATACCAGGGCTCATGAACAACGTGTCGATATCTTCCAGTTTCATCTACATGATCCAAGATTCCACGCACCCTCAAAATGTGATAGTGTGACTTTTGTGGTTCTGGATACTCAATACGCATCTTGTAGTGTTCCACAAAACTCTCCAAGAACAACCCAAGCTTACTGGTTAAATCTACGTTCTTGTATGCTTCATATTCGTCTCGATAATGCTCATCCAAATAAATCAGATTGTCTTTTTCTGATAAAACTTCATCTACATAAGCACGATCATAGAGTGGAACAGATGGATCTAAATTTTGTTTCTTTAAATAGATATCTCTTCCATATGCAAAAATGTCAAGTTCTCCAAGACTCAAGTGAACATTACCTTTGAAACCATCGAGCACCACAGTTACATCATCATCACTATTTTCATCATTAATACCGAAGGCTAACGATCCACAGTAGTAGACAAACATCACAGTAGTGTTTGGAAAGATACCTCGAATAGTTTCTAGAATACTCTTTTTACTCAGAGGGTTCGGTTTCACTTGGAGCATTAGTAGTCCCTTCCACCACTTCAAAATCATCGATTGAATCATCAAACCCAACCACATTATCTTTTAGCCAATGATAACCTTGTATGATTGGGCTTGCATCACTAAATAGATAAAA
>CALKAH010000246.1 GCA_937983315.1 uncultured Acholeplasmataceae bacterium
AACTAATCGTATACGTATCGCTGATTTCATCGCGAGAATAAAACATGATCGCATAGATAATCAGTCCAATGAATACAACACCGATAATGATATATGCAGGAATCGCTGAACGCGTGGTAAAATAGCGTCTTCTTCCAAAAGGTCTTCTTCTTCCAAATCCTTCAAGACCTCGACCGCTGAAGGTATCCATATCACGCTGCATACGCTCAGCACGTTCTTTTGGATCGTGACCACTCGCTTCACGCCAGTAATCATTAATGCGATTGCCCTCTCTGGAATTATTACTGTTATGATGATGTGCCATTCTAGTTCCCCCGTGAATTGATTATTTTTGATTATTCACAATTATTATACGCTATTTTTAATCATAATACAACATCGTTTCATCTTTTTACTTGATAATCATATCAAAGAGATGTCATTTAAGCAATAAACGCATGTCGATCACTCCAACATGCGTTTTTTTGTTTATTTTATCTTTTGTTCCATGTAACGTAAATAGGTTGATAAGATGAGACATGCAATGAGTCCATATCCCAGCCACGTGAGAAATGTACCTAGAAAGGTTGTCATCACTAAACCAAAAATCACAGTCAGATTAACAATGACATTCATTGTGCTTTCTATCTTCGTCTCAAAAGGATGATTGAAAAGCCCTATGATCAATGAAAGCTCATGGAGGATTACACCGATCAAGACGAGTGCAATCACGATATTTCCAATAATCAAATAATCTCCTTGAAGGATTGCTGTGATGGCATTGATCTCGATCTTTTCACTTCCAACTTCTTGATAAATGATGGGAAAAAAGAAGAGTGCCGTCAATATGGTTTGAACAAACAGTCGAAGACCTTTTAAAATCATATTAGAGCTTCAAATCATCAACAGAATCTAAATAAGCTCGAATGGGTTTAACGATGTCTTTGATGGTGCCTTTCTTGAATGGATTTTTGAGGTTAGCTTCTTGAACAAGGCCTAAGAAACTCTTTGAACCACCCAACTTACAAAGTTTGAGATAACTTTCTAAAGCCTTCTTATGACTTTCTTGGCTCTTTACCCAATATTGGAATGCACATACTTGGGCAAGCGTATAGTCGATGTAGTAGAAAGGTGAACCAAAGATGTGTCCTTGTCTAAACCAATATGTTCCCTTTTCCATAAAGGCATCATCATCATAGTCCTTAAAGGGTAAGTATTTCTTTTCAATACGTCTCCATGTTGCTTTGCGTTCATCAGGTGTCATATTTGGTTTTTCATAAACTTCATGTTGGAACTCATCGACTGAAGCTCCGTAAGGTAAGAAGGATACTGCTCCAGCTAAATGACTGAACTTGTATTTGGCCGTATCTTGAACAAAGAATGCATCAATCCATGGCCAAGCCAAGAATTCCATGCTCATGGAATGGATTTCTGCAGCTTCCATGGTTGGCCATCTGTATTCAGGAATTAAGTCTCTTGATGAGTAGACTTGGAATGCATGACCTGCTTCATGCGTTAAGACATCCACGTCATGGGAGGTTCCATTAAAGTTTGCGAAAATGAAAGGTGAATTGAATTCAGGTAAGTATGTGCAATATCCACCACCTTGTTTACCTGCTTTCGCATCTAAATCAAGAAGTTCTTTTTCTAACATAAAGTTAAAAAACGTCGATGTTTCAGGTGACATTTCATCATACATCTTCTTCGCACGTTCAACTTGCCATGCACGATCACCTTTAGGTGTAGGATTACCTGATAGGAACGATAACGCTAAGTCATAAGATTTAGGATTTGTTATCCCTAAACGCTTCGCTTTTCTTGCTGTTAAATCATTGACTAAAGGTACGATATCTTCATAGATTTGATCGCGATAGCCTTTCACATCTTTTGCTGTATAATCGGTGCGACCAAAACGGTCATAACCGAGTTGAACAAAGTTTTCATAACCCAAAGTTTTAGCAATCTTGGTTCTTACTTTCACCATATCATCATAGATACGGTCATATTGTGCTTCATTATCTTCAAAGAATTTTGACACAGCAAGTTGTGCTTGGTGTCTTGTTTCACGATCTAAATCCTGGAGGAATGGCGCCATTTGTGAAAGGTTATAGATACCACCCTTGAATGGAATCTTCGCAGATGCTTGAAGTTTGCCATATTCTGTTGAGAGTTTATTTTCCTGTTGAAGATCGGGAATGATTTCTGGTTTAAAGGTTTTTTTCGCGAGTTCTCCTCGTTCAAAGAGAAGAGAACCAAATTCTTTAATTAAACCTTCACGATGTGGAGAATCTAAAAGTTTTTCAATAAACATTTGGTCATACTGACGTAAGATCGGACCATTTTCATCGAAGAAATTTTGTTCTTCTTCATAGAATGCATCATTAGTATCAATGCTGTTACGAATCGATACAAGGGTACTCATTGTTTGAATTTCATCATTGAGCTTGAAGATATCATAAGCAGCTTTAATTTCCGTTTTGACATCTTTTCCTGTGTTAATTAAGGCAAGTTTTTCTTCTAAGTTTTTCTTGACTACCTCAAGGTCAGGACGTACATACTTAAATTCACTAAATTTCATATTTGCTACCTGCTTTCTTTAGGGTTAATTATACTATGATTTTAATCATAAGACAAGAAATGAAAAGGAAAGCCCAGCTTTCCTTAGGTATTATCAGTCAATTTAATGTATCCGATGACGGTTTCGTGATCGAGTTTGAGTTCGTAACGAATGATTAAGACAATTCGACCATATTCATTGAAAATGGTTTTGAGATAATCGAGATCAATCGTAGCTTGTGAACCATCAATCGTGTAATCATTTGATGTTAAATCTTTTGCAGTCAATGATACGATTTCTCCACCCATTAGATCAAAGTCAAAGGTTAAATCGTTTTTAAAATCGACGTAGACATCGGATGCATTGATAAGATAAGGGAGTTTATCATCGTTGATGTTTATGATCAGTTGGACATATCCACGGTGTGTTTCAAGGGTATAATAATAGGTTCCGATCTCTAAACTATCGAGGTAAGATGCCTTCATCACAAACTCAGATCCTGTAAGATAGTTTTCAGAAGAAACAAATTCTAAAATATTTTCGTTATAGACTGAACGCACGGAAAAGTTATCTTCTTCTTTAAAGATGATTATATCCGATGAAGAGGTTTGACTATAATTAAAGATGAGATTTTTAACAATCGGTTTCCCATCAATCATGACGAGAGTTTCCGAATAATTAGATGTCCCCACATTAAAATAGGCACGTACTTTGATTTTTAGGTATGACCCATAAAGAAGTGTATACATCGAAACATCAACAATCGTATCTGTTGTAAACATCTGTCCTCGATGATCAAAATCGATTTCATAACGATATGCACCGGGCACTTCATCATATGAGAGAATACCATCGATCAGCATGAGGTTAGTAGGTGCTGTCAAATCGTGCGGAATATAAAGACTCATCTCTGATGGTTCTGAGGGCTCATATCCTTCTCCAAGGGCTTCAACGATGATGACATACTCACCAGGCTCATTGAATGCATAAGCTGTGTAAGTTGTCATAATAATTTCATCATTGATTTGAATGCGATAACGATCGGCATATTCAACAGCATCAAAGACGATATATTGGTCGATATAACGTAAATTTTCAGGTGTCGCAAGTTGGTTGTCGGTTTCTTCTTCAAAGAACTCACAACCTGACAAAAAAAGCACAAATAAAAAAACAATCAAAATTTTCTTCATGATGTCCCCCTCCAATGTGGTTGATTGGTATTTATTATATCAAAGGATAGGGAAAATAGATAGGCTGTATAAAGAAAAAGAGAGCAAGAGCTCTCAGGTAGTTCTGTTAATAAAGATATAGCCAATGACCACGTCATTACCTGCGTGTAGCGTATACCCTAAGATGAGTGTTTCACGGCTTTCAGCAAATTGTGAATTAACATAGTCCTTAAAGACAGTGAGTGTATTACCGTTGATTTCAAAATCGCTTTCTGTCATCTCGTTCCCGCTTAATTCTTCTATGGTTCCACCAAAAAGATCGTACACAAAAACAAGGTTGTTGTTTGGATCAAGGATACTTTCATTGTATGAAATCATATAGGGTTTTTCTGTATCCAGAATATTGATGGTTGCAATGAATGAATCATTGGAAAGATTGAAAGTAAAGTCATAAAGACCTGGTTCAAGTGATGATAAGTAAGTCGATTTGATTGCAATCGATTTTGACTCAATCACAAAGTTAACAGATCGGAAGAGCACACGTCTGAACTCCAGTCACCGAATACGATC
>CALKAH010000247.1 GCA_937983315.1 uncultured Acholeplasmataceae bacterium
ATCATCGAATCTGAACACACCACAATCATGGAAGAGGTGAATGTTTTATGAAATTAACAACCGAAGAAAAAATTCTATTGCTTGATGGTCTCGATGTATGGCACACGAAACCTGTCGGAGGTCTGCCTTCACTCATGATGGCTGATGGTCCCCATGGGTTACGTAAACAATATGCATCGACCGATAATTTAGGCGTTAAAGGATCGGTTCCCGCAACATGCTTTCCAACCGCGAGTTTAACAGCGTGCAGCTTTGATAAACATCTCCTTGCTCGTATGGGAACATGCATGGCTCAAGAAGCGAAAGCTAACCAAGTACAAGTCATCTTAGGACCAGGGATTAACATGAAGCGTACACCACTTTGTGGAAGAAACTTCGAGTATTTTTCAGAAGATCCTTATCTAGCTGGTGAACTTGCAGCATCCTTTGTACGTGCTATTGAAGATGAAGGTGTGGGAACATCAGTCAAGCACTTTTTCGCAAACAATCAAGAAAGCTATCGTTTCACGATTGATGCGATCGTTGATGAACGTGCACTTCGTGAAATCTATCTTCGTGCATTTGAACGTGTTATCAAAGAAAATCCTGCAACTGTCATGGCAAGCTATAACAAAATCAATGGCTTTTATGCGACAGAACATCCCTATTTGAACAAAATTCTCAGAAAAGAATGGGGCTATTATGGTGTCGTTGTCAGTGACTGGGGTGCTGTTCACCATCGTGTTGAAGCACTGAAGGCATCGACTGATTTAGAAATGCCTTCATCCTTTGGATATCGTAGTGCAGAGATATTAAAACAAGTCGCTGATGATGCTGTTCGTCAAGCCATCAACAAGTCATCCGATCGTATTGTCGAGTTAGTGCGTAAATACAAAGTCTTTGAAGGCGAAACATTTGATCCAGAACTTCATCATCAAGAAGCAATCAAGATTGCACGAGAATCGATGGTTCTTCTTAAAAATCAACATGTCTTACCCATCAACCGTGATGAAAAAGTGTTGGTTGTTGGAGGATTTATTGATCATTTACGTTATCAAGGCGCAGGTTCTTCACACATCAATCCGACGAAACTTGAACAATTTAAAGATGTGATTGGCGAGTATAGTTCATTCATCACGTGGGCCAAGGGATACTCTCTTGATGATGATCATGACGATCAAGCACTCATCGAGGAAGCTATTCAAAAAACATCAGGCATCGATAAGATCATTTATCTCTTTGGGCTACCTGAAAAAGAAGAAGCCGAAGGTTTTGATCGAAGACACCTAAACATTCCTGAAAATCAAATATCACTCTTAAAAAAACTACATACCATAAACCCCAACATCATCGGGGTTGCTATGGGAGGATCGGTGATGAACCTCTCATTCGAACATGATTACCTCAAAGGTTTACTTCTCGCTTATCTTGGTGGTCAAGGTGCAGCACGCGCTGTCTTCGATCTCCTATATGGTCAAGAAAACCCATCAGGTAGACTTGCTGAAACCTGGATTGATGATATCCAATCATGCAACGTGCAACTGACAAATAACAATCATGCTGTTTATTATGATGAATCGATCTATATTGGATATCGTTACTATCAATCCTACAACCAAAAACCACATTATCCATTCGGATATGGACTCAGTTATACAACGTTCTCCTATGATGACATCAAGATTGATGATCAAGGTGATCATATCGATGTCACGGTTACGATCACCAATACAGGTGAGATGAAGGGTAAGGAAGTCATTCAAGTCTATCTTCAAAACAATGAATCATCGGTTTATAAAGCTCGTCTCGAACTCAAAGCTTTTGATAAAGTTGAACTTGATGTTCAAGAAACGAAGACAATCACCCTTCAGATACCCAAATCTGCTTGTGCACACTGGGATTTATATAAAAAACGGTGGGTCATTGAAAAAGGTGATTATGAGATTGTGGTTGCTAAAAATGCGTGTGAAGAAATCGATAGTATCGACATTCACATCGATGGTGAGGAATGCCATCACACATCGATGAGCTATCAAAAGTATACCTATGATACTTCTGATTTCCCTAAACTGATCCCTACACCACTTCCTCCACAGTCACTCAAAAAGATGCGTCCATACAGTTTATCTTCAACACTTGAAGATGCGAAACATACAGCGATGGGAAGATTGGTTGCCAAGATGATCATCAAGACAGCCATGAAAGAAACAAAAAATATGAGCCATGATATGGTTGAAATTGCCAAACGAACGATCATGGAAACACCACTTCAAATGCTTGTTCTCTTTTCAGCAGGAAAAGTCACCTTTGAAACGGGAGAAGGCCTTGTCGATTTACTGAATGGTCATCTGATCCGTGGGTTACGCAAACTTCATAAGAAAGCGAAGAAAAATCAATGAACGAAAATCGAGTGAGTAAACAAACGAAGTATGTTTATGCAATGAGCGGCATGGGGCGAGATATGATGTATGCCCTTTACGCTAATTTCTTAATTGTCTTTTTAACCGATGCCTTAGGACTTCCTAACTGGCAATTGATTGCTGTGGGAACCATCATTGCTGTTGCCCGCATTTGGGATGCGATCAACGATCCCATGATGGGAACGATTGTCGATAACACCAAATCCAAATACGGAAAATTCAAACCATGGATCTTGATTGGTGCCTTATCATCGGCAATCATCTTTGTTCTCCTCTTCCAAGATTTAGGATTGACTGGATCAGCATTTATTTGGGTCTTTGGGATTCTTTATGTTTTATCCGGTATGACATTTACCATGAATGACATCTCATACTGGTCGATGTACCCCAGCTTCACCACCGATCCCAAAGAAAGAGAATCAATCGGCTCTCTCGCCCGTATTTTTGCAAGTGTTGGGATGTTTATCACGATTGCACTTGTACCGATCATTTATCAAAATGCAAGCGTTGGACCGATCCAATCATTTTCGATCATTGCGATTGTCATCGCCATCATCTTTATCTTGTCTCAAGTTATCGTCTTCCTTTTCGTCAAGCAACCTAAGAATAAGATTGCAGAAGCGAACACTAAAAAATCCAATCTTAAAGATATGGTTCGTGTCATCTTCAAAAACGATCAACTTGTTGTCATTATCGTTGCGATCTTCTTATTCAATTGTGGATACTTCATCACGACGGCTCTAGGTATTTACTTCTTTAACTACGATTTTAATAAATATGGTGGAGCTGAATTTACGATCTTCTCTGCGATACTTGCAGTCAGCCAACTCACCGCACTGATCACATTCCCTATGATCATGAAGAAGATGACACGTAAGATGCTTTTCACCATCTCGGTCATCATGATCGCGGTTGGATATATCATCTTTATGAGCGTAGGTTATATTCTACCTCTCAATATGCTCTTCATTGGTCTTGCAGGGCTTGTTCTCTTCAGTGGTCAAGGATTTATCCAAGTTCTTGTTTTAGTGATGCTTGCTGACACCATTGAATATGGTCAATGGAAACTTGGAACACGCAATGAATCCATCGTGTTTGCAATCAACCCATTTGTGACGAAACTTGCAACCTCTGTTCAAGTCTTTGTTGTCTCTATTACTCTTGCGATGTCGGGATTAAATGAAGGCGTCATCAATCCTTTAACAGAAGCCAGACGGCTTAACCCGAATATGACAACTGAACAGTCACGTGCATTGATAGCATCTAACGTCACACCGGAGATGCTCCTTCAACTTCGCTCAGCAATGATTATCTTACCGCTCATTTTAATCGTTATTTCATATGTCATTTATCGCTGGAAGTATCGAATTG
>CALKAH010000248.1 GCA_937983315.1 uncultured Acholeplasmataceae bacterium
TCATGATAATACACCATACCTTTTCATGAAATTCTTAGAAATCAGTTTAATACTTAAGTTAAGGATGAGGACAATAAAGAGAATAATCAATGCAATCGTTGTTGATAGGTCAATATTGGCAGGTTCATCAGACATCATCGACCAAATGTGAACCGCAAGCGAGGTGGATTGACCGGTAAGTGATATATCATCTTTTATCGCTGTTCCAATCGCAAATACCAAGGCTGCACTTTCTCCAATAATACGACCAATCGCAAGCAGTGTTGCAGTCAATATGCCTGGCATCGCATTAGGTAAAATAACTTTGAAGGTGGTTTGTGTTTTACTAGCTCCTAGTGCTAAAGATGCATACCTGTAATCATCAGGAACCACTTTTAAACTTTCTTCCGTTGTACGAATCACAACGGGAAGTAAAATAACAGAAAGCGTTAATGCACCAGAGATGATATTACCTCCTGTTGCATCAGTTATCGATACAATGAATGGAACAAAGATCGCTAATCCCATTAATCCATAGATAATGGATGGTACACCTGTGAGTGTTTCAATGAGTGATCTGACAATGTTGGTTAACCGGTTTTTCTTGGCGTATTCGTTCAAGTATACAGCAGCACCAACACCAATGGGAAGCGCAATAATCAACGTGAGGACAATGAGGTAAAGCGTTGTGATAATTGAACCACGAATCCCACCACCTGATGTCGTAAACTCAAGTTCACGAATGGATATTGCTTGATCCAGTTCAAGAATCATCTGTTCAGATCCGTAACGCGATAGTGATGATGCTCGATCTGGATAAGCGATACGGATGATCGAGTAATTGACACCCAGTGAAAGATTATCTTGTGAAACACCTTTATTAACCATGTCATTAAGAGGTGAATCTGGATGAACATCATATACACTAACGATTGTTTTACCGAGCAAATCAATTTCATCTTGAAGTGCTATTCCCCAAGTTTGTGAATAGAAAACGGTGTCTGGATAATTCGTATCAGCAGGGCAATGACATAGAGTTGTGCTATTATCAACTTCAGCAATATAATTGACTGCTTGATAGTTATTTCTGATCAAATCCAAATTGAGAAGTTTCACACCTCGTGTT
>CALKAH010000249.1 GCA_937983315.1 uncultured Acholeplasmataceae bacterium
ATCGTATTCGGTGACTGGAGTTCAGACGTGTGCTCTTCCGATCTAAAATGATGGTAATGATGTGTATGTTGTTGAGTATGTGGTTTCTGTTCACTCAATCGACGTACGCCAATGGTCAGTTAGTTATTGAGGGTATCGATATTCAAAATGTGACACGCTATGAAGCGCTCAACATCGATGTCAACATCCAGTCAGACAGTGCGATCAATACGGTGACTCTGTACTATCGGATGCAGGACAACCTGCCCTATCGGAGCGCCTTGATGCAGCATGTCGAGGCAGGGTTATACCGTCACACATTGACGCCCTTTCAGACGTGGTCACTCGAGATTGATTACTACGTCGTCGCAACGAACGCAGATCTCATGGAGGGAACGCTTGGCAGCGAATCCCTACCGAGAACCATCACGCTCAACGACTTCGATTACGAGGTGGAAAATCTCCCCAAACTATTGATTACCGAAGCCTATACGGCGGGAGCGGATCCCGGCAATCGCGTGGAGTTTTTTGAGGTCTATAACGCGTCGAGCGAGACGATCAATCTCTTCGATTATAAGTTTCAATATGTGTCAAGACTTTACTCAGGGACGCTCGCATCCCCAACATTTGATCTCCAGTATGCCGATCGCGAAATCAACTATGGTTCATTGACATCGTTCAATCTCGAACCGGGTGAAGTCGTGGTCATCCTTAACGGGATGGTGGAGACCACCATCTATCAGGATAAGCCAGCCCTACAATACTTCAATGAGTATTTTGGTACGAACCTAGTTCTCCACGAGAACGCGCTGTTCATGACGGTGACCACAGGTGTGCCGGGCAACAACGCAGCTGGAGGCATGAATTCGAGAGGGTGGGCGATCAAGACTTCAACGGATGTCTTGGTGTCACAGATCTTTTTTCATCTCAACCCGGATGGAAGCAATTTCGCAACGAACAATACGGGAAGTCTTCCCGCATCAGGGCTCAACAGCATTCAATACGGCTTTAAGCAGATGACGATTCAGATGGATATGAACGATCCCAAGAGACCCTTTATGTCGCTGATCAGCGCTGACGAATATCCGGCGAATCCTGGAAGCGTATGGACAGATCAAGTGCCTGTATCATCCGCTGAGCAAGCACCATTATTAACGATCTTGAACTCCAATCATCAACAAAGCCTTAATGTTAATCAATCGACCATCAATTTAGAAACAGTCATGAATGGCCTCATTGAGATCACTCATCGCGGGTATGATTATGAGATTGAATATCTTGTTACGAAAGATGATCAACCCATAACTGTTGATCAAAACACCATTCCTGCTTTGCAAGGGATTTATAAAGTGCAACTCCGTATTTCCCCATCTATTAACGGTCAATTTGACATGTTTGTTAGCGACATAATCACATTAGAAGTGTTGAATGAATTAATCGCTCCACAGTTAACAATTCATGAAAGTGTCGTTGTTTATTCAGAGACAACTCCTCCGGCATCCCTTGATCTTTTACAGCTTTTCGAGGATGCCTATTCAATACAATACGGAAGCTATGAGGGATATGTGTCAATAGAGATTCGTGTCTACGATCATTTATCGCAATTAGTCGCGACACCAAACAACATCATGTCTTATCAGTTAGGTGAATATCAAGTAAGAATTGTCTTAAAGCCAACGGTCGTTGATCTATTCAGTGATGTTATCAGTGATGTAATCACGTTATCGATTGTTTCAGATAATCAAGCACCTGCTATTTCAAATGTCATCATTGATGGCGAATATCGATCGACTATCACGATTTCTATCGATGTCAATGAAAACCAAGGTTTGAAAGCAGAACAAGGTGTGATGTTATATTATGCATTAGCTAATCAGCAGATTCCTAAAGGTCTCGCTCAAGCAACATTCTTTTCAGCTGAAATGACTTCAACCAATCAGTTAACATTTGAAGTCAGCATACCGAGCAACTTAACGTGGTCGCAACAAATTCATTATTATATTGAAGCGATTGATGCATCAGGAAATGTCGGAACATTTGGAACAAAACAAGATCCTAAAGTCATTGAACTTGATGTTCCAGTCTATGCATCAACCGATCAACCACATCTGTTGATTACTGAAATCTTTGTTGGTGGTGGTGCAACTTCAGATCCCTATGAGTTTTTTGAAGTTTATAACAATTATTACCAACCCATCAATTTATTCAGCTACCAATTTTTCTATGTCAGCAGAATCTTCACCAACTATGATACGCGTAATATGCAAATTGAATATTCACGCAAATTCGTTCAGTGGGGAGCATTGACAGAGTATTATCTACAACCTGGTCAAACAGTCGTATTTGCAAATGGTGCTGTTTCTGGTATTCCTACAACTGATGCACAGTTCAATAGTTATTTCCCGGGTAGTAGCGTTCAAGCGGGTGTCAATTACTTCAACATACTCAACGAAGATCTCACCATATTAAATGCGACAGGGACCAATGGTGCTGGAGGATTAAACTCGCGCGGTTGGGCAATCAAGAATGCAGATGGCGACTTGATTAGCCAAGGATATACCCATTTAAATCTTGATGGAAGCAACTTACCAAAAGGGGCGTCGTCACTCTCTGCAAATGGTGCAAACAAGACAACGCTCATGTATGGTTTTAGACAGATGCAACTAGCAGATACAGCGAACACAGATCCCAACAATACATGGAATCAACTTTTAAGTGCTGACCAATTCAGTGCAAATCCCGGTTGGGTCTTCACAGGACAAGTTCCGGCTTCATTTGCACAACCATCTCCAACGATAACAACCCTACAGAACTCTACCAGTATGAGTTTACAAAGTGGTGATGCAAGTATCAATATTCATGAATTGCTTAATACGATTTATACCATTCAACCGTTTGGCTTTGAAGATGAGTATTTAATCTCATATGAAGTCACATTGAATGACTCTACGACAATCGTAGAGACATCCATTGATGCGATCATCGGTCAATACACGGTTCGGGTTATTCTTACATCCAAAAATCCTTATGGATTCTCAACCATCTACTCAACCCCCATTACGTTAATTATCAATTCGAGTGCTGTTGCACCAGAAATTGAAATTAATAACGATCGATTAGATGTTGATATCACAGGTCTCAGTGTACTTGATATCGAGCAATTACTTGAACCACTTTATGTCATCACTTATCATGATTTTGACGCGTCTGATGTCATCATAGAATATCGAATCACACTTGGTGGTCAAGATGTCGTCATTAATGATGGTACGATTATTCCACTTGCAGGAACATACAACATACGAATTATCCTCAAACCAGTTCAGCAAGATGACTTTGTAACCATTGAATCAACCGAAATCACATTAAGACAATTTAAAGAAGCGCCAGTATTAACACCAGAAGCGTCCGTCATCTATCGAACAATTGCTGCAGGTCAAAACAGTATAAACTTATCATGGCTCTATGAGTTTAATCCTGGAGGATTTGATGATGAAGAATTTGTCATCTCCTATCGAGTGACACGTGAATCACAACAGGTTCACCTCATTGGTAGTACAATCATGCCAACTCCTGGGACATATCGTGTAACGTTTAATGTCGATCCAGTGAATGAGGGAGCATTCGAACCAATCTCTATCACAGTAACCATGATTGCTACTAAAGTTGCACCTACGATTGCACTTAATGACGAATACTTATTAACACAGCAAATTTACCGCAATATGTCTACCATCGATTTACTCAATATGTTCTTTGTTTATGGTGGTGCTTTTCAAACCAGTGAATATCAAACCAGCATATCTGTGAAAAAGGAAACAGAAAATATTCCAGTGATCTTTGGCACAATTCCTGCAATTCCAGGTATTTACGAAATCATAATCTCTGTTAGACCTACAGTATCTGGTGCTTTTCCAGATGTGATCATGGATGATATTATATTGCTTCTTGAGCCAGCTCTTCCTGAGATAAATGCGACAACCAACCAAACCATCATCGTTGAAAAAGCCAATGATTCCGTTTCGCTTACCGATTTATACAGCATCTCTGGAGGTTATTATGCATTAAGTGATTTGATCATCACCTATGAAATTAGTAAAAACGGATCATCAGTTAATGTTGAAGATCATGTGCTTGAAGCTAAAAATGGAACCTACGAAATTACCATTACGGTATCTCATCAACAAGGTGCTTTTAGCCCTATTCATGAAGTCATAATGTTGACGATTGATAATCGTGGACAAACGACAAGACAAACCATCGTGATTGCGACAATATCAACATCTGTTTTAGCGACATCAGCTATCATGTTCTTTGTGATTCGAAAGAAAAGACTCATCGGCATTTAGCCATCACATCAAGGTAGACTGAAGGCTTTTTATAAAGCCTTCAGTTTACTCATAATAAGAGGGGACGCTCCATGGATATACATAAACTTTCAAAAATGCTTCAGAATATTTATCCTCAGAAATATATTTCTGTTTTAGAAGATATCATCGGTTTAATTGAAAAGTGGAAAAAGTACAAGTTCAACAAGTATCAAGATATATCCGAAAAAGATATCTTTTTGATCACTTATGGTGATTCCATTTACTCAAAAAAAGAAAAACCTTTAAAGACACTTCAAGTATTCCTTGATCATCATGTGAATGGTTTTATTAATAATGTTCATATTTTGCCGATGTATCCTTATACATCAGATGATGGTTTCTCTGTGGTTGATTATCGTACTGTTCATCCTGATTTAGGTGATTGGCACGATATTGAATCACTCAGTATGAATTATGATTTGATGTTTGATGCTGTCGTGAATCATGCTTCAGCATCCAGTCAGTATTTTCAAAAATTTCTCAATGAAGAAGAAGGTTATACCCACTATTTTGTTGAGGGGAATCCCACACTAGACTATTCCAAAGTTGTGCGTCCAAGAACAACACCACTATTGACACCATTCGATAAAAAGACCCATCGCACATGGGTTTGGACCACATTCTCAGCTGATCAAGTTGATTTCAATTTTAGGGAACCAGCAGTTTTGATCGAGATGCTTGACATTTTATTATTTTATGTTCATCATAAAGCGCGTTATATACGTTTAGATGCGGTT
>CALKAH010000250.1 GCA_937983315.1 uncultured Acholeplasmataceae bacterium
CCACTTGTTTTCTTCCTTGAAAAGAAGACAGATCAAATATTCAATAAACTTCATGGATAAAATAATGAGGGTCGTGATAATCGCGACCCATTCTTTTTAATTAATAATCGGAATAACTGCTATTCCTAAATGTCCAGTTTCATACATCACCAGCACAATATCATAAATTCCTGGTTCATCAACAGTTGAGTAAAAATTGTGAATGCCTAACTCATCTTCAAAATAATCATAGGGATCTGGGATGTTGACGGTATCCGGTGTGAGATTTTGAAGATCCCACATTTGTGATCCCCACCAGATAGGTATATCACTATCAACTTCGGTGCGAAATACACGAAATGCGAGATTGCCATCAAATGCTTGCATCGTGTCATCATATCCATTATAAGTGAACCAACCAGAGCTTTCGGAACTAAAGGTTACTCGAAGAATGTATGTGTAGACAGCGGTCTCGAGATAACTCGAGATAGAAGATAGTCTAGAGTCACTAAATGGGACAAGAGAAGCGCGATAATCGTGATTTCCATAAACGGCTTCCCATCCCGAAAATTCCCCTGTGACATAGTAATCAAATTGTTGAAGTACATTCAAACGATAGTGAACATATAAAACAAGATTATCAGCAGGCATGGTTTCAGATGTAAATTTTTGTGTTAAATCTTGATCGGTATACCAACCTTCAACAAGATACATCGGTATATATGGTACATCAGGAAAATCAATCACATCACCATAGTCATAAGTTTTTGTTTCATAGATGTCATAATAATTTCTAAAAGTCATCGTGTATTGGTTGATATCCCATTTTGCATAAAGCGTTAAATCATTGGTAACAACCGTCAAATTGGTAAATTGTGCATCATTGATACCAGATCCAGAATACCATCCTTTGAAGGTATAACCTTCTTTAGTTGTTGTGGGTAGATTGATGGTTTGATGAGGTGTTGCCAATATAGGCTCGACCTCTTCACCACCCAAAGAATCAAATGTAATAGTGACCTCATCAGATGAAGCACACGCTGAAAATGATAAAATGATGAACAATAAAAGAACGATTAATCCCTTCTTCATAAGGTTTCCTCCACGCGATTGATTGACCTCATTATACACCCAAGAAGAAGGGATGTGTATCATTCTTTATATCAATTCGATTGATTGATCGAGATAGGTTTCAGGTAACATTCGATGCGAAATAATGATGATTGTTTTATCAGTCATTTTTTTGATATTTGATAATACGAGAGATTCGGTTTTTGAATCAAGTGCAGATGTCATTTCATCAAGTAAAAT
>CALKAH010000251.1 GCA_937983315.1 uncultured Acholeplasmataceae bacterium
CGATATGAAACGAGCAATTATCTTACTTTTTGTGGGTATCGCTGGTGTTTCCTTTGGTGGATGGTTGGTCACCGAAGGTGCTGAATTTATTGCGATTGAAATTTTAGTTTCAGCATTTGCGATGGGAACATCGAAGGCAACAACTTTAGTTGGTTTGTCGGTTGTTGCTCTAGGAACATCGCTTCCTGAACTTGTCACTTCTGTTATGGCTGCGAAAAAAGGTGAAAACGAAATTGCATTAGGCAATGTTCTTGGTTCAAATGTATTTAACACCTTGTTTATCGTCGGCATCTCAGGTGTTGTTGTCCCACTCGGTATCAATGCTGATGTCAAACTTGACTCCATCATTTTAATTGGGATCACTTTATTAGTTGTCATCTTTTCAATAACCAAGCAAACCATATCAAAAAAAGAAGGTTTCATCCTTCTTCTTGTTTACATCCTCTATATTGCTTATATCATTTTACGTGCACTCGGCTCTATATAAAAAATTCACAAAGTCTATCATATAAATCATCACGATGAACAATATAGTCATCGTGGTTTTTATTTTCTAAAATCACAAGCGATGCTTGTTGAATATGATTGGCAATCATCGTTGTATGTGATCTTCTGATGACATCATGTTCACCTGCAACAATCAATGTTGGAATATCGATATTCTTGAGATCTTTGGGTATGAGATGAGGTTCTTGAAGCATCATCTGAAGGTATGGACTTTTTGTCTTTTGATAAGCTTCTTCCATATCTTTTAAAATACTCTTTTTTAGACCACTTGGATAAAGATTTGCTCCACAAACGACCATCTTTTTGAATGCTTGTTTGTGTTGAATAGCGATGATAAGGCCGATGATTCCTCCATCACTAAATCCTAAAAAATAGGGTTCTTTGATGTTTAATTTTGCCATTAAACAGATCACATCATGTGCCATCACATGGTAATCAAAGACATCCGTCTGATCAGATTTTCCGTGATTTCTAGAATCAATGAGATAGCATGTGTAATGTTTACTTAGTCGCTCAACAAGGAGATCAAATATCTGATGATCCTCACCATTTCCATGCACCAAAACAAGAGGTTCTCCTACCCCTTTTTTTTCAATATAGATTCGAATATCACCGACTAATACACGCATAAAATCTCCTAGGGAAAAGGTCCCAATTGGGGACCTAATGTGTCAATGTGCATAAGCCATGTTCTGTATCCCTTTCGGGTGTGACCATTTATCTCTACCTTGTAGCATGAACGCACTTCTTATTCGTTTGCTCACGTGCCCCTACCAAATTTGGGTTGCTAGCTTGAGGGGTTTACCGCGTTTCATCCTTATGTTTCCATAAGGCTCGTCTCTGTGGCACATTACGTCTAGAGCATAGTTTCCCTTAGCTCATCAAACGCCGTTACGCTTTCGCGTACCCTAGGTTATTTTTTCCCTAGGCACAAACACTTACATCCATCACAGGATGTGCTAGCATGGACTTTCCTAACCACGGCGTGCGTGGCTCGGTCACCTTCCATTGACACAAGCATTATATCATATTTTTGATTTCAACACTCACAAAAAACAAAAAGAGGTCGAAACCTCTTTTTAGATTACTTAACGATTAATGCATCTTTTCTGGATAAATCAATGCGTCCTTTTTCATCAATACCAATGCACTTCACAAGGATTTGATCACCGATTGAAACGACAGATTCAACCTTTTCAACGCGTTCTTTAGCAAGTCTAGAAATATGAACGAGTCCTTCAGCACCTGGCCAAAGTTCAACGAAGCATCCAAACTTTTCAATACGCGTGACTTTACCTTCATAGATTTCACCAACTTTCGCTTCTTTGACTAAAGCAAGAATACGTTCAGCTGCGGATTCAATCCATTTGGTTTCACTGTGCATCAAGAAGACACGACCATCTTGTTCGATATCAATCTTCACTTGATTGTTATCTTCAATGATTTGGCTAATGATCTTACCACCAGCACCGATAACATCTCTGATCTTATCAGGATTAATGCGAATTATCATGACTTTAGGTGCATACTTCGACAATTCCTTGCGTACAGTAGGAATGGTTT
>CALKAH010000252.1 GCA_937983315.1 uncultured Acholeplasmataceae bacterium
GAGATCGTATTCGGTGACTGGAGTTCAGACGTGTGCTCTTCCGATCTTTGCATACGATTAGCGTACATGACAACTTCCTCCCTTTTGAACAATACCGAGTTTATTTGGTGTTTTTATATGGCTTGAGATGTTATCGGTCAATGTTTTTAAAAATGTGTTGATGTCTAGCTCAAATGCTTTTTCCGTTTGAAAATAGTCAATCACTTCTGGCTTACTGTAGAGTGTCATTTTTGCTGTTGAAAAAGTTTGGACTGCTTGTTTAAAATCAGGATGATAAGACCCACCGGTTGCTATCACATCATCATAGATAGCTTTTGCTTGATGAAAGGCTTGAATTTCTTCGGGATACAGCTCGCCAATCAAGCGATCGAGTGTTTTCATTTTGATATATTGAGGGTCTTCTTTGAGTTCGTCAAGGACCCGATAGGCTTGAATAATGATCTCTGTCATGTTATACATACTCCTTGTTGATTTCACGATATTCTCCTGGCTTTAAATCACCAAGTTTTAAGTTTCCAATTTGAATCCGTTTAAGATTGTTTACTTCATAGCCAACAGCATGAAACATGCGCTTGACTTGGTGAAATTTTCCTTCGTCAATGGTGATCCATACTTTGTTTTGATCACTTTCGATCTTTTTTGCATGTGCCTTATAGGGGTGATCCTTACCGTCGAGGATGATCACGCCATTCATGAGGGCTTCATGATGTTGAAATGATTGATCAAGAATCACTTCATAGACTTTATCAACATGATGTTTAGGGGCTGTGAGTTCATGGAGCCAATGACCATCCGTTGTTAAGATGAGAAGACCCTCAGCATCGAGATCAAGTCGTCCTGCAATGGAGAAATCGAAGCGGGTATAAGGTTCTTGTATGAATTCAAACACACAACGGTGAAGCGCATCATGGTGCGCAGATAAGTATCCTTGTGGTTTATACATCATGAGGTGGATGTGGGGTTTATAATAAACGGGTAAACCATCAATAGATAGTTCACAATTCAACTCATCAAAAACATCTCGTGTATGTTTGAGAAGCCTTTGACAGGCCATGATTTCATGGCCATCGATGAATCGCTGAGCATCTCTTCTCGAACAGTATTTCAAGTGACTTAGAAACTTATCAAGTCGCATTTCAACACTCCTTATGATATAATAAATGTGAGGTGTATGTCATCATGTTAACCATGAAAAACGTCATCCGAGAAGGTCATCCCACCCTCACAAAAGTGGCAAAGGATGTTCAACTCCCTTTGACTTCTGCGGATAAAAAATTATTAAGAGAAATGCTTCAGTTTGTTATTGCTTCACAAAATGATGAACTTGCTGAACGTTATGAATTACGTCCTGCAGTGGGTATTGCTGCACCACAACTCAATGTTTCAAAACGGATGTTTGCTGTTCATGTCACTGATTTTGATGGAACGCTTTATTCTTATGCTCTGGTGAATCCTGTATTAAAAGCTCGATC
>CALKAH010000253.1 GCA_937983315.1 uncultured Acholeplasmataceae bacterium
ATCCACTAAGTGAGCATACGATCATGCAACCTTCACCTTATGTTTGGAGATTAGGGATTAATTCATTGGGTACACCTGAGATAAGAGATGCTTATATCGAGAAACATCCTGAACTAAAACTATCAAACCCCTATGAACCAGAACCCATTTTGATGTATCAAGAGATGAGACAAGCGCTCTATTACGCGATTGATCGCTTAACCATGACAGGTGATGGTTCGATGGAATTCTTACCTGAAGGTATGGTATTATCCTCTCAGTTTTATTTAAGTCCCTATTCCAATATTTCCTATCGTGATCATGAAGATGCATCATCACTTGCTAACGAGTTCTTAAAAGACAATTACGGATTTGATGCTGCACGCGCAACCTCTTTATTTAAAGACGCTATTGGTGATGCTGTTGATGATGGATATTATGAAGCAGGAACTGCTTCTAACCCAACAACCATCACCATCTATCTTAACTATGAATCCGGCTACAATACAAGGATTACAGCAATGATGGAAAGTTTAGAAAACATGGTTGAAACATACCTTGTTGATGATACTCATCATGTCAATGTCGATCTTGTTTTGCAAAATATTGCTTTTCCTTGTTGTTCGACTCCTCCACTTCGTTTAGGAAGTTTTGATCTTTATTTAGGTGCTATCTCAGGATCACTACTTGATTTACCCACGTATATGGAAACCATGAGAGACGATGCATTCTTATCCTATCCATTAAACATTGGTGTTAACACAACTTCGCCTACCATTGAGATTAGCTATACCAACCATGAAAACACTCTTGTTCATGAAAGATGGAGTTTTAATGCTTTAGTCGATGCATTAAGTGGTCCTATCTATATCAAAGATGGTAACCTTCAAGAAACCTTTGATACACCTAGTGATTTAGTTCTTGCTCTTTATACGAAAGAAAGACATATATTGACCTATGAGACGACGGAAAATCAAGCGTTTATTCCCATCTTGAAAGGTCAATCAACAACCTCACTTGCCACATCACTTGGTGTTGATGAAGTCTATGGACTCATTGCATCAGATACAGATGGTGCTGAGTATTTTATACTCACCAAAGATGAAGGTCAATATAAACTTTATGAACGTTTTAAGATTTATGCAGATGTTAATGAAGCTGTTGAAACCTTTGTTCAAGAGAACTATGGCATGTATAACCTGATCAGTTTATCACCTATCTTAACCGATGAAGCCCTTCAACAAGATCCTTATTTATCTGAGTGGTATAACTTTGAAACACTAAGTGAACTTGCTGATGAATATGATGTTTCACTTGAGTATATGAAAGTCTATTCAGCGACATGGTCGATATATTCGGGTTCATCATGGAGTGATGTTATCATGTTGATTGAAATCGATGGTTATTACATACCGATCAAATGGTTATAACCAAGTAATCATGGTGACTGATATGATCGATCATCAATCTATCCTTCAGATGACTCAAAAACATCACCGAACCACTTATCTCTCTTACATCGATAAACAGGGTTATCCTATAATCAAAGCCATGTTACCACCGCATAAGATGGAAGGATTAAAAACGTTTTATTTGACAACCGATACGTCATCAAACCAAGTGAAATCTTATCATTCTCAACCAATAGGAAGTCTTTATTTTATTGATCAACATTTTTGCTGAGGTGTCTCACGGATGGGAACGGTTGAAGTTCTTCGTGAGCATGCAATCAAAAAGATGATATGGCGCGAAGCTGATCAACCCTACTATCCGTTGGGTATTGGCGATCATGACTATTGTGTAGTAAAGTTAACAATATCACGCGGTAGGGATTACGCATCGTTTCATCATGAAGATTTTATCATCGCAAATTCATCATCGAGGTTGAACCTCTTAAAAAGGAATGTATACTAATCGTTCCTTTTTTTATTAAGCTGATGTAACATTCATTTTAAGCAAATCTTAAGGTTACGATAAGCAGGGATAAAGATGGGATGTTTATAATGAGATCGATAAATCATAAAGGAGGCTCAATATATGATTACATGTCAACATCTCATGAAACAATATCAAGGTAAAAAGGTATTAAATGATCTGAGTTTTCACATTCGTGAAGGTGAAGTTTATGGACTTCTTGGTCCAAATGGTGCAGGAAAAACGACGACCATCAAAATGATTTTAGGTCTTGGAAAACTCGATTCAGGGCACATTACACTACAGCAAAGACATGCCATAGGCTATTCTCCAGAAACACCTTACTTCTATCCTTACTTAACAGCCTATCAAACTCTCTTGTTTTATGCAAAACTTCAGCGGATTCCAAAAGATCAACAAAAACAAGATATCATCTCTTGTTTAAAACGCGTTGGACTTGATCCCAGCATGAAACAACCTGTAGGAAAATTTTCAAAAGGAATGCTTCAGCGTTTAGCTTTTGCTCAAGCCCTTCTTGGTCAACCCCAATTGTTGATTCTCGATGAACCCTGTGCAGGTCTTGATGCACTCGGACGTATAGAAATGAAAAAACTCATCTTAAAACTCAAACACGAAGGTAAAACCATACTTCTGAATTCTCATATATTAAGTGATGTAGCATCGGTCGCTGATCGTGTAGGAATTATTAAAGATGGTACCATGGTCAAGGAGCTCGATATGACAGATGATCATCATGCTCATGACTTAGAAAAAATCTTTATTCAAGTCATTGGAGGTGATTTAAATGATGACGATTGCATTACAAGTTGTTAAAGAAAAGTTAAGAGGAAAAGCTTCCTTGTGGGTGATGGGTGTAGGGATGATTCTCATGGTTATCGTTAGTTCAGGTGATAGTTTGTCGATCAATGGCATCAAAATTACGACATTTGAACAGCGTATTCCTGTCGCTATGGCAATCAATACATTTCTCGGATCGCTTGTTGCATTAATGACATCCATACAAACGATTCCCTTGGTTATTGAAAGAAAAACATCTCACCTCATTTTATCAAGAGGATTTAATCGCAGATTGTATACTTTTTCACTTGCTTTAGGCAATGTGATTGCATCATTTATCATGATGCTATTGATCAATACGACTTTATTGATACTGGTTTTAATATTTGAAGAGTGGACCAATCTATTTTCAATACTCCTGAGTATCGCTATTGTATCGATCAACGTCGCATGCCTTTCAGCGATCATGAGTGTATTATCACTCTTTGTTCCTACATTTTTGAGTTCGATTGTGGGGGTTATCCTGTATTTCATTGGTGTATTCCATGGACCTCTTCTCGTTTTCGTTCAAGCCATTCAAGGTTTTGGGTCAATAGTATTATCATCAATCATGAACCTTATTCCCAATCTATCCTCCGTTCAAAAACAAGCTTCACACGCTCTTTTAGAGTTACCTCTTGATCCATACCCTATTTTCGTGATGTTACTTTATCTCTATCTTGCTTTAGCCGCGACACTCATCGGCATGAGAAAGGATGCATAACTATGAAAAAATTTATGATTATCTACATCGTTATCGGTCTATGTCTATCTAGTCTTATACTCATATTCAAAGATCGAGATACCATGGTTTTAGAACACCAATTGATCAATGAAGCATACACCCTCGATACCTCATCCTTATGGCCATCTTTATCGTTATCAAACTATCCAATCGCAATTCGTAACAATCAAAAAGAATATGTCTTTTTCCAACATGACATGACAAAAAGAAAACCTTTCTTTCCTGTGATCGTTGCAACCGCTTATCAAGTTAACGACCGTATCGAAGTGTTTATGCCCTCCAAGAAAACGATGGAAAACTTGGGACAGTTGATGGAAGGTGTATCTTCCAATCAAGCCCTCTCATTGATTGAAGGATTTGCCTTTCATCAACAAACACTTTCAAATGATCAATATATGGCGATGATTTTCCATGAAGCACTTCATGCGTATCAGATTGAATATTATGAGCATGAACTTTTTAATCAGCTTCCTGAAGGTTTTGATGAACGAAAGACGTTACAACTCATATCTACCATCGATCAAAGCGAATTCCTTAAGTCTTTTTATCTCTCGGAATACCAAATCTTAGAAGATGCAATCACAAATCCCGATCTCATTCCACAGTTTCTCTTAAAAAGACAAGCTCGAATTGATCAACTTCATCTCATTTTTACTGAACAGGAAGTAGAACATATTTTATTCTTAGAAAAAGATCGGAAG
>CALKAH010000254.1 GCA_937983315.1 uncultured Acholeplasmataceae bacterium
GACCACCGAGATCTACACTCTTTCCCTACACGACGCTCTTCCGATCTTATAGCACCGTTCATCATAAATTTCATATTACCCGTTCCTGACGCTTCTTTAGTTGCTGTTGAAATTTGTTCGGATAAATCGGCTGCTGGCATGATGTATTCTGCATAAGTGACATTATAATTACGAACAAAGACGACTTTAAGTAGTTGATTGGTTTCAGGATCATTATTGACTAATGATGCGACCGTATCAATCAACTCAATGATTGTTTTAGCCATATTGTATGATGGTGCGGCTTTTGCACCAAAGATAAAGGAATGAGGAAAATATGATTCCTTAAATGTGTGATCGCTTTTTAAACGTTGATAAACATAGATGATGTGTATAATGTTAAGAAGCTGACGCTTATATTCGTGAAGACGTTTGACTTGAATATCAAAGATGCTCTCAACATTCAGTTCAACACCTGTATCCTCTTTAATTCGATTCGCGAGTGCTTGTTTTTTCGCACGTTTCATTAAATCGACTTTAAATTGGACATCGCGGTCAAATCGAAATTGTTCAAATTTAACGAGTTTCGTTAAATCTTTTCGCCACTCATGACCCATGGTTTCATCGAGAATTGTAACCAATTCAGGATTGGTATGCATCAACCAACGGCGATGGGTAATTCCGTTAGTTTTATTGTTAAATTTGAGAGGGTAGAGATGATAGAAATGGCGCATTTCTATATTTTTTAAAATATTGGTGTGTAGTTCTGCAACACCATTGATTGAAAATGAACCATAGATACAAATGTGTGCCATACGGACATGATTTTGACCAATTAACCCCATCAAATAGATTTGTTCTTTGTTAAAACGACCATCAGATTCGAGGATGAACTTGAATCTACGATTCATTTCAGCGACGATTTCATAAATTCTTGGTAGCAAATTTCTAAAAATTAAAATGTTCCATTTTTCCAAAGCTTCTGAGAGAATGGTGTGATTGGTAAAAGCACACGTTCGTTGCGTAATATGCCATGATTCTTCATATCCAAGACCTTCTTCATCCATTAAAATTCGCATCATTTCAGGGATGACGAGTGTCGGATGGGTATCATTAATTTGGAATGTGAAGTAATTGGGGAATTCTCGAATGTCGCGTCCAAGAACCTTGTGTTCATTGATTGCACTTTTAACACCTGCAGCGCTAAAAACATAAGACTGCATGAGTCTTAACGTTTTTCCATCTTCTGTAGAATCATCGGGATAGAGTTGATCACTGATTCGTCTAGTAATCGATACATACTCTTCACTTTTCACTTCCTGACGATCAGATGGTTCAGTAGACCAAAGACGAAGCGTAGTAACAACACCGTTTTGATCGCCAACAATCTTAACATCATAAGGTACAGCCTTGATCCATTGTGGGTTGATCAGACGCGTGTGTTCAACATAACCAAACAAGGGTATTTCGATCGAGTCTTGATCGATTCGCTTTTCCCAAACAAAAGGACGATCTAACCAAGGATCAGGATACTCAACTTGGCGATGATTTTTGATATCTTGCATGAAAAATCCATGTTGATATCTTAAACTGTTGCCATAGAGTGGCAAACCAAGTGATGCTGCTGAATCCAAAAAGCATGCAGCTAAACGTCCTAAGCCACCATTACCTAAACCTGCATCACTTTCTGAATTCTCAACTTCATTCAAATCAATCTTTAATTCATCAAATGCTTCTTTAACAACAGTATAATGACCAGCATTAAACAAATTATTTGTAATCAATCGTCCCATAAGAAATTCCATAGAAAAATAGATGGTCTTCTTCATGTGGTTGTCTCTAACGTATTGATTGGTTTGATTTAATCTTTCATCGAGGTCTTTTTCTAAAAGCGATGCTAATACAGTATAACGTTGGTAAATACTAGATTGTTCAAGTATAACATCAAATTGGTCTTTCAAACCAGTCAAAAACGCTGCTTTAAAAGTAGCTTTGTTGATAAATATCGGGTTCATGTGTGTCTCCTTAAAATAATAGTCATTATTATTTTATCATGCTTCAAGGGTTTTTAAGTGTATGATACCGATTTCATTACAAATGAGTTTCGTTTTATGTGAAATTATCGAGATTTCTTTTTGCTCTATATAGTAAATTTTCTTTTTGTACGATTCATTAAAATGAAACCGTTTTTATATAATGTGAAAAATTATATGACCGGTTGGATAGCGTTTACATGATATAATTAAACTGATCTTTTGTGACTTTCACTAAATTGACAAAGAGGAGAAAATCTATGAAAAAAATAATGAAATTGTGTGCGCTTACACTGTTGAGTTTAGCCACATTAATTATGTCAATGAGTTTTATCTCAGTTAAAGCCCAAGAAGCAACAACTCTTGTGGTTCACTATTACCGTTTCGCTGATGATTACACAGGATGGAATTTATGGCTCTGGCCAAATGAACCAACCAACGGCAGTGGTCTTTCTTATGATTACAATGGTCAGGATTCATTTGGAAAAGTTTTAACTTTACAACTTGCTGGAACAAACCTCGAGGGTTCTACACGAATTGGGATTATATCAAGACGCGGTGAATGGGTTGAAAAAGATATCGATGTTGATCGATTCATCGATTTGACCTCTCCAAATGAGCAAGGCGAAGTTCATGTATATCTTGTCCAGAATGATGCTACTATTTATTATGACTTAAGTAATGCTGATATCAGTCACAAAATTCTATCTGCTGCATTTACGGATGATGATACCATCAGTTTCTCACTTACTAAAGCAGTGACTTCTGACAAGATTACGATTAAAGAAGACGGTATGATTATAGTTGGCTCAGGTTTCACATTTAGTGGAACAAATGGCTCAGTTAACGTATCTGTCACCGTTGATTTAGCAAAAAGATATACACTTGAAGTTGATTTTGGTGATCCTGAAATTGCTGTAGCAAATATCGGATTTGATGGTTTTTATACCAGTGATGCATTCAATCAAGCCTACGGATTTGATGGGGAACTTGGCGCAATCTATACGCCCACACAAACCATATTCCGTCTATGGGCACCCATCAGCGATGATGTAAAGCTTAACTTATATACCTATGGTCACACCGCAGCTCAATTAGACTATGATGGTATAGCTGGCGTTGATAATCCTTATATCACATATGACATGAGCTATTATGAAAAAGGTGTATGGCAAGTCATTGTGAATGGAGACATGGAAGGTGTCTATTACACATTCTCAGTTACTAATGGTGCGACAACCTCTGAAGTCGTGGATCCATATTCCTATTCAACGGGTATCAATGGAAAACGTGGCATGATTGTTAACTTTGACCAAACCAATCCAGCCGGTTGGGATGCAATGACAAGACCCAATACCATGGTCAATTATACAGATGCTATCATTTATGAGATGCATGTTAGAGATTTTACCTCGCATGAGACATGGAATGGCACAGAAGAAAATCGAGGTAAATTCTTAGGCTTAACTGAATCAGGAACAAAATATCAGGGAGTTACCACCGGTTTAGATCATATTCTTGAACTTGGTGTGACACATGTTCAGTTCATTCCCGTCTTTGATCATGGTATTATCGATGAAACAAGACTTAAAGATCCAAGCTACTATGGCATTCACGATGGCATCTTCAACTGGGGTTACATGCCAGAAAATTTTAATACCTTAGAGGGCTCTTATTCAACAAATCCTTATGATGGTTATAATCGCATCGAAGAGTTTAAAAAGATGGTTGGTACCTTCCATCAAAACGATGTACGTGTCATCATGGATGTTGTCTATAATCATACGGGACGATCTGCTGATTCTAATTTCGACTTGATTGTTCCCGGATATTATTTCCGAATGAGTGCAAATGGTTCGTTCTCAAACGGTTCGGGTACAGGTAATGAAACAGCTTCTGAACGTTATATGTTCTCTAAATTTATGGTTGATTCACTTGTTTTCTATGCTGAAGAATATCGTTTAGATGGCTTTAGATTTGACCTGATGAAACTTCATGATGTTACAACCATGAATGCCATCGTGGATGCTCTTCACAACATTGATCCTACTATTATGGTCTTTGGTGAACCATGGAATGGTGGAACAAGTTTACTTCCTCAATCTCAGTCTGCATACAAGATCGGAAGAGCGTCGTGTAGGGAAAGAGTGTAGATCTCGGTGGT
>CALKAH010000255.1 GCA_937983315.1 uncultured Acholeplasmataceae bacterium
TCGTATTCGGTGACTGGAGTTCAGACGTGTGCTCTTCCGATCTGTTCATCAATCTCAATGGTGAATTTCATATTGAAAGCAAGAAAAAAATGCTTGATTTCAAAACCAACAATCCTACCGTTGCTAAACGGTTTTTGCAACTGGTCAGATCACTGTATCAATCAGAAACAAGTTTACTCACTCAAAAACTAAACAAACTCAACCAGCGTAATGCCATCATCATCCGTATTCAATCCAATGTGGAAGATATCGTCAATGAACATGGATTACTCGATGATCCCATCGATAATGAAGAACTTTCAACAGCAAACCCAGAAGCTAAAAAAGCCTTTCTTCGTGCAGCTTTTCTTGCAGGAGGGTCTGTCAATCATCCCAAAACAGCTGAGTATCATCTTGAAATCTTTACCAAAGATGCAAATCAAGCGGTATTCTTGCAGAGTATCATGAACTTCTTCGAGTTAAACGCTAAGATTACAAAGCGAAGACAAGGATTTATTTGTTACATCAAGGATGCACAAGGAATCAGTGATTTCTTGCAGCTCGTTGGTGCACAACAAGCACTCTTTCAATTTGAAGATATTCGGATTAAAAGAGATTTTAATAATTCGATCAATCGTGTCATGAATATGGAGATCGCAAACGAGAAAAAGGCTATTGTTGCTGCCAACGAGCAAATGAAAGATATTGAGATTGTTGAGAAGTATATACCCAAAGGTCAAATTGATGAAAAGAGTAGACAGGTTATTGAACTGAGAAAGGCATACCCAGAAGCGAGTTTGATGGAACTTGTTGATTTATATGAAGAGACCTATCACGACCAAATCAGTAAATCAGGAATGAACCATCGTTTGGTTAAAATCAGATTGATGGCCAAAGAAATCAAGGAGGGATTATCATGATCATCGGACTCGGTATTGATCTCGTTGAACTCGATCGACTTAAAGAACTCATGAGCGATCGTTTTATCGATCGCATCTTATCCCCCGAAGAAAAGAAACTCTATTTAAACATCGCTGCTGAGAATACGAAGTTATCTTTTATTGGTGGTCGCTTTGCAGCAAAAGAAGCCCTATTTAAAGCCATCTCCAAAGGAAATGGAACAGCGTATTACACCGATTTTTCGATTCTTAATCGAGAAAATGGACAACCTTACGTCCAAACGGATTTCTTTCAAGATGATGAAATCATTCATATCACCATCACACATACAGACCATCATGCAATCGCTTATGTGATGATTGAAAAACTTTAACATAATGTTTCACAAAGTTGTAATTTAAAGGCTTATTCGGTATAATTCAAATGAAGAGGATGTGACATTATGGCAAGAGTCCAACAAGTACAACCAGCCAACAAAAAAAATCAGGTGAAAAACGCACCTGTCAGTCAACCAAGCAAAAGTAAACAAGAATTAGCAAAGACCAATGCAAAACGCGAACCCTCGAAGAATGAAATCTTATTCTTCCGTATTGGAATGTCGATTATTGCATTAACGTTGATTACGGTTGCGATTGTTTTCACCATTCAATATTTTATGAATCAAGAGGAAGAACCTGGTTTATTCGATGATTATATTCATCTGACAGCAAGTGAATTAACACAGCTTACAGGATATGATTCAAACTCAGGTGTTTATGGTGATTTTACTTACTTTGCAGGTCAAGAATCCTACGAAGAACTCTATGAACTCATCAATACAAACACCAAGATTTATATTTACTTCTACAGTGCAAGTTCACCCAATGATGACATCGTTGAATTGATTAAAGATACCGATTGGGAAGGTAAAGCACTCTTCTTCGTCAACCTCGATCTTCAATCAAGCAATTTAGGTGGAGCTGAGCTAAGCCACTTAAACCTTGACCTCAATCGAACCAATCTTCTCGTGACCTTCGATGTTGAAAATCAAACATTTACAACCGAAATTCGTGTGGTTGATATCATCAGAGAACTTGGTCGTATCTAAAACAAAAAACATAAAGGGCTTGGCCCTTTTGTGCTATTAAGGAGTCCATGATGAACGAAAATATTTTATTAGACATTCAAAAAACATTAAGTATTCCACTCAAAAGTATCACCACGGTGCTTGAATTATTAGAAGAAGGTAATACGATTCCTTTTATTGCGCGTTATCGTAAGGAAGCAACCGGTGGTCTTGATGAAGAACAGATTAATGAAATCTACAAAACATGGGAATACCAAAATAATCTACTCAAACGGAAAGAAGATGTCATCCGTTTAATCGATGAAAAAGGTATGCTCACTGAAGATTTAAAACAAGAAATCTTAAAGGCTCAAAAGCTTGTTGAAGTTGAAGACCTTTATCGTCCATTTAAAGAAAAGAAAAAAACAAAAGCAACCGAAGCGATCGCCAAAGGTCTTGAACCACTCGCTAATTGGTTGATGATGTTTACCCATGAAGATGTCTTAAAAGAAGCAAAGAAATTTGTTAAAGAAGATGTTCCTACACCTGAAGAAGCAATTGAAGGTGCGAAGTATATCATCGCTGAAATGGTTTCTGATGATGCCAATTATCGTAAAGCTCTTCGCCAAGAAATGGTGAGCCATGGTATGGTGATGACATCCATTAAAAAGAATGCTGTTGATGAGAAAAAGACCTATGAAATGTATTATGATTACCAGGAAGCAGTCAATAAAATACGCCCTCATCGTATTTTAGCGATCAATCGCGCGGAAAATGAAAAAGTCATCACGGTCAAGATAGAAACTGATCGTGAACGTATGATCAGTTATCTTGAACGAAAGATCGTTAAGCGTGATCAATCACCCTCATCAGTCTTTATTAAAGAAGCGATTGATGATGCATTAAAGCGGTTAATCTATCCATCTCTTGAACGTGAAGTTCGTGCAGAACTCACGGAAAAAGGTGAGGAACAAGCGATTGAAATCTTCTCTGTCAATCTTCAAAAATTATTATTACAACCACCGATGAAAGGCAAAGTCGTTTTAGGTATTGACCCCGCATTCCGTACGGGATGTAAACTCTCCGTGGTGAATGAACAAGGAACCGTACTAGAAAAAGGTGTCATCTATCCCCATGAAAAGACATTGGGTGGAAAGATTACAGATGAACAGATCATAGAGTCACAAAGAAAACTCTTATTGTTGATTAAAAAGCATAAAGTTGAAATTATCGCAATCGGAAATGGAACAGCCTCACGCGAAACAGAAGCTTTTGTTGCTGACTTAATTAAAACAACAGGCATGAAGGTACAGTTTGTGATTGTCAGCGAAGCGGGTGCATCGGTCTATTCAGCATCAGAATTGGCACGTGAAGAGTTCCCTGATTTTTCAGTTGAAGAACGATCAGCTGCATCGATTGCAAGACGTCTGCAAGACCCCCTTTCTGAACTGGTTAAAATTGATCCGAAATCGATTGGTGTTGGTCAATATCAACATGATGTTACACCAAAGAAACTCAATGATCAGCTCAACTTTGTGGTTACACAAGCCGTTAACCAAGTCGGCGTTAACGTCAACACCGCATCGAAGGCATTACTGATGTATGTCTCTGGTTTAAATAAATCAACCGCCGAAAATATCGTGAAATTTAGAGACCAAGCAGGTAAGTTTATCCGTCGCGAAGATTTGATGAAAGTACCTAAACTAGGTGGTAAAACATACGAACAAGCCATTGGTTTCTTACGCATTCCTGATGGGGATGAAGCACTTGATATGACTGCAGTGCATCCAGA
>CALKAH010000256.1 GCA_937983315.1 uncultured Acholeplasmataceae bacterium
ATTTTGAGTTTGAAAAAGAGGTTGTCGATGAAGCGTTACTGGATAACCCAGAGCCACGTTGCCCCGTTGTTTTACTTCTTGATACATCTTACTCGATGACGGGAAATCCCATCAATCAATTAAATGAAGGGGTTCATGCGTTATACGCTGCACTTCGTGATGATGATTTGGCAAGTGTCCGTGTTGATTTATCGGTCATTTCATTTGGACAATCCGTTCAAGTTTTGCAAAATTTCGCGACTGTCTCTGAATCCCAAGCACCTACACTCGCGGTGAACGGGATGACTCCTATGGGTGAGGCAATCACCACAGCACTCAAAAACATCGAATCAAGAAAAAATGAATATCGTGCTGCAGGTATTTCATACTATCGTCCTTGGCTCTTCGTGATTACCGATGGTGAACCTACAGATAGTGTCAGTGAAGCATCCAGTATGCTCCAACAAGCAATCCAATCTAAAAAAGTCATTTTCTTTGGTATTGGTGTCGAAAGTGCAAATATTGAACGCTTAAGACAGATTGCTGGCTCACGAGATCGCGTCTTCAAACTCAATGGTCTTAACTTCAAAGAACTCTTTCAATGGGTCTCTTCCTCCCTGTCAAGTGTCTCTTCTTCGCGTGTTGGCGATACGATTAAACTTGAAAAACCCAGTGATGATGTTTTTGAATTTGAGGTTTAGTCTTGATTAAAGTTTACGGTGCTTCCGTGGTTGGCACCTCACACCTCAAAACAGAAACGCCTTGTCATGATGCACATAAGTATCGTATATTACCCAGTGATTGGGGATATATTGCAGTGGTGAGCGATGGCATGGGAAGTGCAAGAGCTGCAGAAATAGGAAGTGAAGTTGCTTCCTCTTTCATCTTAGATTTTCTCGAAAAACATCTCGATCCTAAGATGTCAGATGAAGAGGTCATCACCTTAATCAAAGAGGGTTATATTGAAACCCATGACGCATTATGGGTTGAAGCAACCTCAAGAGAACTTCACGTTAAAGATTTGAATGCTACGCTTCTTGTGTTCATTTCACTGAAAGATCGTCAGTTTTATGGTCAAGTTGGTGATTGTTGTGCAATCGGTAAAAAAGATGAGACATATTCTGTTTTAGTTGAGCAGCAACGCGGTGAATATGCGAACGCAACATTCAGTGTCTGTGATCTAACTTCGATCGAACAAGGCATCTATGCAAAACTTGATGAAGTTTACCCGATGGTCGCTTTAATGACCGATGGGATTGAAGGGATCAGTATCTCTTCAAAAGATAAAACCGTCAGTCATCTCTTTTATGATCCCTTTTTCAACGCTTTTTTACATCCCAACTTTCATCAAAAAGATGTTGAAGCTGCTCTTGAACGTTTTTTATCATCCGAACGTGTGAATAAAAAAACAGACGATGATAAAACATTACTCTTTATTTATCACGAGGACTTATGAAGAAATACTTTCTTGAAGATGGATCCAAAATATTAATCGATGATACGAAACCCATCGGATCAGGTGGCGAAGGATCTGTCTTTAAGCTTGCTAAAAACCCTAACATTTTAGTCAAGATTTATAGTGAACGAGCCCTTGAACGGATGCCTGATATTGAACAAAAGATTAAAGCCATGGTGAATAAAAAGCCGGGTCTTTTGGAATATAATGGCTTAACCATTATCGCTTGGCCTAGTTATGTCGTCTACGATGAGTATAAACGATTCTGTGGGTATTTGATGCGTCGTGTTCAAGCAAAAAACCAATTATCTCACGTGATCACTCCAGGTTTACAAAAAACAAAATTCCCTAACATTACCTATTATGATCGTGTGGTTATTGCGATTAATTTAGCCAAAGTGATGGGATTCTTACATCAAAATGATACGATTATTGGTGATATTAATACATCCGATTTCTTTGTCTATCCTGGATTTGAAATCGGTGTTGTAGATACCGACTCCTTCCAATTTTCATCGAATAATAAACTCTTTCACTGCAAGGTCTTTACCCCAGACTATACTGCACCCGAAGTCTTAGAAGCGAAAAAGAAACAGACACAAGAAGTCATGAGAATTCCCAATCATGACAATTATGGGTTAGCGATTCTAATCTTCCAGATACTCATGTTTGGTGTCCACCCCTTCTCTGCACGCATTAAGGGTATCTTGGGCTTTGATGGAAATGCGATTAACTATACGATGGAAAAAGAGATTTTTCCGTATAATTACCTATCGACAAACATCATTCCTCCTAAAAATGCGATGCCTTATAGCTTTTTACCAAAAGGTATCCAAGAACTTTTCAATCGTGCGTTTTTAAAACATGCATTAAGTAACACTGACCGTCCATCGGCGGAAGCATGGGTTAAAGAACTCAAGGTTTTGAAAGATTCGCTTAAAAAATGTAAGAAAGATAAAACTCATTTTTATCCGAATCACTTCCAAAAATGTCCGATTTGTGCACGTGAACAAACGAAGGACTATGATTATCTTATCGATTATTTCAAATCGATATCCAAAAAATATATAACTTATGACACTGACCGTAAACCTGTTGTCGTTGATGAAAACAATGTTTATGAAGAAACCATTTTAGGTAAACTCTATACCCTTAAAAAGGGTAAACAATTAGCCTACTTCTTTGATCCAAAGATGATGGAAAAATATAAACTTAACGAAAGAATCGATGCAATCTATCAACAACCTTTTGATGCATCACTTAAAAACACTTTTTTGTATCCTCTTCGTTTGATTAAAAAAGACGGCATCACAATCGGTTATATTGTAGGGCATACTCCTCATCTTTACCGAGTCAATACCCTCCTTAAAGGCAATCGGATTGGAAAACTAAAAATCACTGAAAAAGCAAAAGTCATCATGGCTGAAAAGATTGCCCATCTCTTTATCAAACTCGAGAAAAAGGGTATACCCATTGAATTATCAGAACTATTTATCGATCAACACTTCAATCCTTATGTCCCCGATCTCGCATTGATGGGTACATCGGATAACACCTTTCAACCGATGGCTTTTCAACGTGATGAATATCTCCCTCAAGAATATTACGCGATGCAAAGTTATCAAGCGTATGTCAAAAAAATCGAGGAAGAAAAGGCAAAGATTGAAGCTGAGAAGAAACGGTTAGCTGAAGAAGCTAGACAGCGTGATCTTGAACTGATACGTTCTCCTTTTGATCCTAGACCTCATAAACCAAAGATCAAAGAAGATAAAACACTTGAACTCAAACCAGAACCTCCCAAGGTTGTTTTTGAGTTTGAAAAATCGCATGCACCTTTTAAAACCGATGACATCATCGATGAAGTTCAGGATATCATACCTCCTGAGGTTACTTATCAGCCAAAAAGTTCGCAAGTCATTCGCTATCATTTAGCGGTCATCATCCACACTCTTCTTCAGGATCAGCACCCCTTCAAGGCAACGCATAAACTCTCGGTAAAACCTATCAGTTATTTTGTTGAAAAAAATATCTTTATCCACAAAAAGATGTATGCGGGCATTGAGATTGATGAAAAAACAAAGCCTATTGAAATTTTCCCTACTCAATATCAAAAGATCATGAAACGTGCACTGATTGTGAAAGACATTGAAGATATCAGAAGACCCTCACCACGAGCTTGGCGATGGTCACTCTTTCGTTTACGTTTTCAACTCACCAAATGTCGTCAATCCGAATAGATCGGAAGAGCGTCGTGTAGGGAAAGAGTGTAGATCTCGGTGGT
>CALKAH010000257.1 GCA_937983315.1 uncultured Acholeplasmataceae bacterium
CCACCGAGATCTACACTCTTTCCCTACACGACGCTCTTCCGATCTGTTGATCAGTGCGAGCAATTGTGCAAGTGAGTTTGATCCGGTTGAAAGTAAATTTGTGCGATGTGGAATTTTGTTAATGTCTTTACGTAAAATATCCAATTTGTCTAATGCATTTTCCATATACTTCAAGAGCTCATTGGATTTTCGTGGATTTGATTTCATCACCTTGAGATGTTCATAGACAATTGACAGATCGTCATACCAACCATCAAACAAGGTTTGTGTCTCAGGAATAAAGAGTGCGATGTTCCATTCACGATTGCGATCAGTTTCGCCACCTGTGAGTTTCTTTAATCGGATGCTATACTCACCAATTTCATCCATAATGCGTTGAACGATTTGATAATCCTCATAAAAGGCACTTGCATCAGCTTCAAGCGTAATTTCATGAAGACCTTCTTCAAAATAAAACCAAAAAGGTTCATCTCCACGATGAAGGGTTTCATAAGTCCATTGATTTTGATATGTAAACGCGTAATTTCTTAATTCTTCAAAGGGGATAGAGCCATTGATATAGATGTTTCGATAACTGTTTCGATTATCATACATCGCATTTTTATATTTAAGGGTGATGTGATAATACCCAGATTCTTCAATATTTAAATAATACGATAAGCGTTGTCCAACTTCAAAGAACGTATAACCGATCATGTTAAGATGGTTTAAGTCGCTTTGAAAAGGAGACACACTGGGTGATTTTTCCATTTCTGGTAAAATCGACACACTGTTTTTGTGCGTATAATTTTCAGCTTCTAGTATAATCATGTGATCATGCTTATCCGCTGTTGGGTATTGCTCTAGATAGGCATCATAATCCATTATCGCTTGTCGTTGATAAAGATGAAGATCACCAAGATAAAACTCACCTTGTTCTTTTGTGATTTCGATTGAATTGATGCCTTCAATCAAAGAAAAAACTAAAGGTTCTGGTTTTAAAGCAAGTTGATCCCTTAGTATGGTCGTAGACCAAAGGGATAATGGTTCATTCTTTTGATAGACTTGATTGCGATAAATGTCATACGTTGGTTCTTCATCCGTTGTTGTCCATAATGTCCACAAACGAATATTGACAAAATCAGGATGAGAATTTCCATTGACGACAAGGGTGATTTCATCAGGTTTGACAGACTGATCATCTGATAAGTAATCAAACGCTAAAAAATAATCGCCTGCTTGTTCGACTTCAAATGCTATCGTCAAAACCTCTTCATCTTCTTCATGCCAAGATCGGAAGAGCACACGTCTGAACTCCAGTCACCGAATACGATCTC
>CALKAH010000258.1 GCA_937983315.1 uncultured Acholeplasmataceae bacterium
TGATGTCGAGGTTTGTTATGATGTCGATCAGTTCTCATCAACCGAACCCGTTCTTCCTGTAATCACTGAACTTTCAAAACGTTTTGATGGTGTGAAATTTGCCCTTCAAAGCATCAAAGAAGAACGACATGACACGGATGATATGACAGCATGTGATATTGAAAAGTCACATCATGTCATTGAACATGGTGAAATCGTCAGTGAACAAACATCATCATCAAGACAATTTGAGTCCAAAAAATCCAATAAACCACTCATCTCAACCAAAGAATCCGCCAAAGATAAACATGAACTTGTCACACGTGAATCGCTTTTTGATCTTCAAGATCGCTTCTTCAAAGATGTTCAAGCATTCATGAAGGATTTTACCGAGTCATTCTTCAAACATTGGTTCTAAGAAGAAAAAAAGGCTTCAGCGAAGCCTTTTTTCATTCTGAGACTAACGATACATAATCGGTTGTTAATGTGATCGATAGATTACCATTTCGGATACGAAGCTCGTCGATCATTGCTTTTTGATCGATGTTTCCCTTCAGTTTAATCAAATATGTGAGTTCAAACATCGTCCCGAAATCAGTTGTTTTAACGCGAGAGAGTTGATAACTGATCGCATACTTTTCAAAAATATCATCAAAAACGTGTGTATAATTTAAGTTTTCAGGGATGATGATTTTCAGTTTCGCATGTGTTTTTCGCTGAACATCAAGATTGAGAAAGTGAATGATGACCAGAACAATACAAATGAATGCGGTGATCATCAGAGCATAGGTGATCATCCCAAGCGACATTGCAAGTCCAATACCGACTGAACTTAAGATGTACGTGATATCTCTCGTATCTGAAATGGCAGTTCTAAAACGAACTAAAGTGAAGACACCCGCTAGGCTGAATGCACGCGCAATATTATTGGAAACGAGCATAATGATGATCGAGACAACTAAGGGTAAGAGAAGTAAGGTCGTATTAAATGCATGGTCATACACTGTTTTTCGATGGGTAAACGCATAAAGTAAAGAAACGATCGCACCTAAAGCCGTTGAAACGACCAAAATGAGTGCCACCTTTCCAAAAGTCATATCGGTTAAATTAATCGTGGTGAAGTAAGTCATCATCAGTATGTCCTCCTAAATAGTATTCGTATGCCTTCCCATATTTTGAATAGGATTGGCTATAAAGTTTAAGTGATGAGAGTTTTTGAGCAAGCCATAAGGGAAAATTATTATCCGATTTGATTTCCATGAGCACACTATCTTTGGTGGGTAGAATCGAACGCCCTTTCGTATCTTCAAGAGTGAGATTGGATGTTCGAAAGATGATGTTGAAATCAAATGTGATGCGAAGGTCATCAGAATCTGATAAGAGAGCGATCCGATCATATCGAATGTACGCACCAGGTTTTGCACGATGCAAGGTAATAAAATAATCAATTTCGTTAAAGATTTGTTGCTGCATAGCGTTATCAAGATGAGGTTTTATACCATGTTCTAAGTATTGAGTAGCCTCTTGATACGTAAGTGTCAATCGTCTCTTATTGACCCTTCCTACATACTTTTTCTTGATTTCTAGAAAACAAATGCTATCTGGACGTATCGGATGATCATATGTTCTCAATCGAAGCTTTTCTTTATAGGGTGGCTTTTGTATGGAATTACGAATAATCCCATAGTCTTCAGTATCAAAATAGATATTGTAAATGGTATAGAAGTGTCCATCTTGTGAGTAAGGATCATGGATGAGATATTGTCGAAAAAAGGGGATTAATTCGTCCATGGCTGTACGGTCCATGATGTATTTGCGTTCATAACGATTAAAGATGCGGTTATTCATGGTCGTCACACTCACTTACTGACTTATCAAAAGAAGATCAAATCTTTGGAAGTTCAATTCATTATTATAGCATGATTTCATCATGAAAAGGCGGATGTCTTTAAAGATTACGTCGTTTCATCATCAATCATGACTAAAATTCTTATTTCAGAACATAATCAGATACAATCCAATAAAAAGTCGAAATACTATTAGACAAACGTCCGATGATTTGATAAAATAGTGATTGCGACGTGATGTGCACCCGTAGCTCAGTTGGATCAGAGCGTAACCCTCCGAAGGTTAAGGTCGCATGTTCGATTCATGTCGGGTGCACCATTTCAGTGGAGGAATACTCAAGTGGCTGAAGAGGCGGGCTTGGAAAGCTCGTAGGCTGTCAAAGGCGCAGGGGTTCAAATCCCCTTTCCTCCGCCATACTTTTTATTAAACATAACCTATTGGTTGTGTTTTTTTTTGATTATTCATGATATAATGACGATAAACTTTATGTCGGGGGATTTATATGCGTGGTTTACCAATATCAGATTTAAGTGATGGTTATGAGATTATTTTTGCATCACTCAAAAATCGCTTAATAATTAATGACGTCATTAGAATATTTTTCAAAACATTGAAAGAAAATAAGAACCATATAATTTTAAATTTTAAGGAATGTAAACCACCAAGCTTTCCTAACATTATTCTATCCTTATCAGGTATTATCAAATTCTACGAGATTAATCATGGTTTTAACATTGAAATTTTAACGATTGAGGATTCATATTTAGAATCAGTAAGAATGCAGATTCCCTATAATGTAAAGGAAAATAAAGAATATTTGATTGAGAGTATATTTGACAAAGTTATAGAGTTTTCTACAGATTTTGATATTGCATTCATAAGTGATGAGCTTCTTAAACAATTACAAATGCAAGTTATTTGTGAAGAAGGGGTTTTAGTTGGAACTAGTTGGTGTATGAATGAAATTATGGATAATGTACTACTTCATTCAGGTATAGAGCGGGGTTTCTTCATGTCCCAGATTCATAAAAGAAATAAACATATAGTTATTGCAATTTTTGATAGTGGTTTCGGACTTCAAAAAACGTTACAGGCTAACAAATCATATCAAGTAAAGAGTTCATCAGAAGCAATAAAATTAGCAATAAAAAAAGGTGTTACTAGAGATAAGACAATCGGACAGGGAAATGGAATGTGGGGGTTACACCAAATAATTCTAAGTAACTCAGGATTATTAACAATTGCTTCAGAGATCGGAAGAGCACACGTCTGAACTCCAGTCACCGAATACGAT
>CALKAH010000259.1 GCA_937983315.1 uncultured Acholeplasmataceae bacterium
GATCGTATTCGGTGACTGGAGTTCAGACGTGTGCTCTTCCGATCTCCGTGCGCTCGTACCACTTGCTGAAATGTTTGGTTACGCAACAGCTTTACGTTCAAATACTCAAGGACGCGCAACCTTCATGATGCAATTCTCACGTTATGAAAAGACTCCAAAATCGATTATGGACGAAATTGTGAAAAAGCGTGGTTCTATTTAATCCGCTTGCAAAAATGTATATTTTAATATACAATGAATATGGCTATTTAACAAAACCAAGAAAAAATAACTCATTATAGGAGGAAAAACCAAAATGGCAAAACAAAAATTTGAAAGAACTAAGCCACACGTTAACGTTGGTACAATTGGCCACGTTGACCATGGTAAGACAACCTTAACTGCTGCAATTACAACCGTTCTCCACAAGAAAGGTCTCGCAGATATTAAGGACTATGCATCCATTGACTCAGCACCAGAAGAAAAAGAACGCGGTATTACCATTAACACTGCACACGTTGAATATCAAACCGAAAAGCGTCACTACGCTCACGTTGACTGCCCAGGACATGCTGACTATGTCAAGAACATGATCACTGGTGCCGCTCAAATGGACGGTGCGATCCTCGTTGTTTCTGCTGCAGACGGCCCCATGCCACAAACCAGAGAACACATTCTGCTTTCTCGTCAGGTAGGCGTGCCCAAACTTGTTGTCTTCTTAAACAAGTCTGACATGGTTGATGATGAAGAATTACTCGACCTCGTCGAAATGGAAGTTCGTGAACTTCTTTCTGAATATGAATTCCCAGGTGATGATATTCCTGTGATTCGTGGTTCAGCACTCGGTGCATTAAATGGTGAACCCAAATGGGAAGCAACCGTTCAACAATTAATGGACGCTGTTGACTCATACGTTGATACACCAGTTCGTGAAACCGATAAGCCTTTCTTGATGCCTGTTGAAGACGTGTTCACCATCACTGGTCGTGGAACCGTTGCAACCGGACGTGTAGAACGCGGTCAAGTTAAAGTCGGTGACACTGTTGAAATCGTTGGTATTACTGACACCAAGAGCACCGTTGTTACAGGTGTTGAAATGTTCAGAAAGCTCCTTGATTATGCTGAAGCCGGTGACAACATCGGTGCACTTCTTCGCGGTATCAACCGTGACCAAGTTGAACGTGGTCAAGTCTTAGCTAAACCAAAATCAGTTAACCCACACTTCAAGTTTGAAGCACAAGTTTACGTCCTTTCTAAAGAAGAAGGTGGACGTCATACCGCATTCTTCTCCAACTATCGCCCACAATTCTATTTCCGTACAACTGACGTAACAGGTGTAATTAGCCTGATGGAAGGTACAGAAATGGTTATGCCAGGTGATAACACTGTCATGATCGTTGAACTCATTCACCCCATCGCTATTGAAGAAGGAACGAAGTTCTCTATTCGCGAAGGCGGACGCACTGTTGGTGCAGGTTCAGTCGTTAAAATTCTTGAATAATGACGAAAAGAGGCTTCGGCCTCTTTTTTTTATCTTTAGGATGAAAAATGGTAGATTTTGTGAAGAAATCAATTTCATCCTTTTTTGGGTTCAATATGATAAAATAAGATTACCAAATGAGGGATAATGAATGATCATTGATACACACGCACATTTGAATATGGAAGACTATGATCAAGATCTTGAAGAGGTTTTAGGAAGGGCATTAAAAAAGGATGTCTCACACGTGATTGTGATCGGTATGCATGGTCCATCGAATCAGAAAGCAATTGAGTTAGCTGATGCACATGACATGCTTTATGCAACTGTTGGGATTCATCCAGGCTATGTCGATGAAGATCATGATGTTAGTCGGATCATCCCCTTATTCAAACATCCAAAAGTGGTTGCTATTGGTGAGTGTGGACTCGATTTTTACTGGAAAGATGATAATAAAGAGCTTCAAAAACGTGTTTTTCAACAACAGATTGAACTCGCTGAACTCTATGATTTACCGCTCGTTATTCACACACGCTCTTCTTTTCAAGAAGCCTATGATATGCTTTTACCCTATAAAGGAAACGTTAGGGGAGTCTTTCATTGCTTCTCAAGTGATCTTAACGATGCTAAAAAAGCTATTGAACTAGGGTTTATGATTGGTATCGATGGTCCTATTACCTATAAAAACAATGCAACATTAAAAGAAATCGTTGAAGCCATTGATCTATCCCATCTCTTAGTAGAAACGGACAGCCCCTATTTGACAGATCGGAAGAGCACACGTCTGACATCCAGTCACCGAATACGATCTCGTAT
>CALKAH010000260.1 GCA_937983315.1 uncultured Acholeplasmataceae bacterium
ATCGTGATGTGGTTTGATTTTAACTGGAGCGGGCGAGGGGAATCGGACCCCCATCTCATGCTTGGCAAGCACGTGTAATAACCATTATACGACGCCCACGTCATCGTGCTTTTTTATGATAACAAATAATTCAAATCATGTCAAGTCGTCTATGATACATTTTGATGAATTTTATCGTTTTTAAACATGTCTTCATATCTCATGATTTCATCACTTCTTTGAATGGTCAAATTCATCGTTTTATTGTATAATAAAAATAACCATAACAAGACAAAGGAGGATATGTATGACACTTATAGCGAGCAAACTTAAGGAAAACATTTTAGCGATGTTGCCCATTATTGCAATCGTCTTACTCCTCCATGTGACACTTGTACCACTCAACATAGGCCAAATCGTTCGTTTCTTAATCGGTGCTGTGTTTGTTGTAATTGGATTATCACTTTTTTTGGTGGGTATTGATCTTGCGATCACACCACTTGGCACACTGACTGGTGAACAGATCACCAAACCCAACCGGTTATGGGTTGTCATTATCGCGGGTATCATCTTGGGTTTTGTGATCTCCATCGCTGAACCAGGACTGATTGTCTTTGCGAATCAAGTCAACACCGTCACATCAGGACTGATATCATCACGGGCTATCCTGATCACTGTCTCGATTGGTTTAGCTTTATTAGTGAGTTTAGGTTTTATACGTATCGTTTATAATATTCCACTCTTTAAAATACTTCTTGTTCTCTATATCATCATCGGATTGATGGCACTCTTTTCATCACCCGTCTTTCTGGCGATTGCGTTTGACGCATCAGGAGCAACCACCAATGTCTTAGCTGTGCCATTCTTACTTGCATTATCTATCGGTATTTCACGCTTAAAGCGAGATGCAAAAGCATCAGAAAAAGACTCGTTTGGACTGGTTGCGATTGCATCAGCTGGTGCGATCATGGGTTTATTAATCTTAGGATTTTTCGCAAGTGATCTTGTATTCACCGATCCACCACTCCCCGATTTTAGTGGTGGTGATTCAATCTTATCTCCTTTCTTAC
>CALKAH010000261.1 GCA_937983315.1 uncultured Acholeplasmataceae bacterium
GAAAGCTCTCGTCCAGTCCCACAAGTTCCATGCTTTCTCTGATCTTTCTCTCTATACACACTGGTGGGTTCTTTGGATTTAAGAATTTGGAAAGCGACCCGAAACATCGCGGTTGTTGATGCTCCAAAAGTCACTAATAAGCCCAAAAAGCTCGCTAAAAGCCAGAGGATATTGAGGTATACAATGTCCGTAAACTTTTTAAAGAGCTCTTTGATCATCGTTATTTCTTAATCTTTTTGAATACGAAGAAACCGCCAACACCAACTGCTGCAACCCCTAAAATCACGATGATTAAAAGAGTTGTGTTAAAGAATTCACCCGTCACTTCAAAGGATTCAGATTCAACGAAAATCACTTTACCTGTACCTGCACCGTCAACAGCTGCTGGATCATATTCACGAAGTTCTTCAACGGTTGAATCATTGATAGTGACTGAATAGTTCGCTAAAACAGAAATGTCATTTTTCGTAACAAAACCTGCTAAATCAGCTTCATCATAAATGGAATTCCAAATACCATCGATCGCCCAGTCAAGGGATGCATCAACGATTGCTTTGGATTCTTTGAAGGTTAATGTCTTGGTAAAACCACCAGTGACTTCAAGTGTTGGGAGTTCAGATGCATCAAAATCATCCCAGCTTAAATTTGGTGATAGGTTCACAAGTTCTTCGTACTTCGCTAAGAAATCATCAAAGCTATCAAAATCAAAGCTCATCGTGAAAATACGGTGATATCCATCAACTTCTGCTTCATGAACTGTGATGAAATCAGGTGCATTTTCTTCTAACCATGTTTGGATTGCAATCACGCCATCATCAATATGCTTGTCATTGAGGACAGCACCCTTACCTTCTGTTCCTTCAGGATCATCAGGATTGGTGATCGGTGTGGTGGATAATGTGTCATCCATAACATCCAAAATAATATAACGTGTACCGGAACCATCCATATTGAATGTGGTTTCAACGGTAACTTCTCCTGGCCAGCACGCATTTAAAACGAGTGCAAAGGCGAGGAGGACAATCAATGCAAACAACTTCTTCATACGTTTGTTTCTCTCCCTTTTCTATTTTTTCTTTCTATCTATGCTTCTTCGCCTAAATACACGACATACTTATTCAGACGTAATGCAATCATTGTAAAGATCAGCACAATGACAAGTAAGATCCATGCCATCGCTGATGCCATGCCCATCGCCTGATCGGCGATCATTTTGTCAAACATGTAATACGCGTAATAATAGGTTGATCGAGATGGACCACCGGATGTCATGATGTAAGCAATCGTAAATACTTGGAATCCGCCGATAATCCCCATAATGAAGTTGAAGAATATCGAAGGTGTCATGAGAGGTAACGTGATGTAAATGGTCTTTTTGATCCAATTTGCACCATCGATTTCTGCAGATTCATAAAGTGATGTTGGAATGTCTTGCATCTGTGCAAGATAAATCACCATCGATCCACCCGCTGACCATAAACCCATGATAATCAATGTAATCTTGGATGTTTCTACTGCTTGATGCCATCTCAGTGGTTCCATGTTGAATAACTTATAGAGTGGCGCTAAGATTTCATTAACAATCCCAAAGTTGGGTTGAAACAACCATAACCATAGTAGAGTCATCGCAACGATCGATACAACATTGGGTAAATAGAACAGTGTACGATAGACACTCATACCCTTAATTTTGTTATTGAGTAATAAGGCTAAACTCACACCAACCACAATACCAAGGGGTATAGCAATCGCGACATGATAGAATGTATTGCCCAAACTCTTCCAGAAAAGATCATCATTGGTGAATAGAATTTGGTAATTGGCAAAGCCAACAAAGTTTGGACTAGAAATCATGTCATAGTTGGTAAAACTGATATAAAATGACGCGATGATCGGAAACAGACCTAAAACAATCAAGCCTAAAAGCCATGGGGAAGCAAAGAGATACCCCATCATGTTTTCTTGTCTTTTTAGCTTTTGCATGGAGATTGTTTTAGCCATGATACACCTCGTTAAGGATTGACAGCGTCATAATTTTGTTTCTTTTGGAGATAGTTAAGTCGTGCAGCCTCAAGAGCTTCAGCTGCTGTTTTTGTACCTGATAGTGCTTCAGTGTAGTAAGGTTGCCAGTCATTTCCGTGCCAAGATGGAGCATAAGGAATATAGACTTTATCAACAGCATAATCGACTTCAGCAAGTAATTTCTCTAATATAGGATTACCTTCAACGTATTCTTCCATCGCAGAAATATGGCTCATGATCCAACCGTTGACTTCTGCTAAACGGATTTGAACATCTTTACTGAGTAAATATTTGTAGAAGAGAAATGAGCCATCGCGCTGTTCATCTTCACCTTTACCATTGTCATACATTTCAATGGAGAATCCACTACCCCAGTTGACACGACGACCACCTTCAGGAATGGGGATGGGAGCAACGCCAT
>CALKAH010000262.1 GCA_937983315.1 uncultured Acholeplasmataceae bacterium
TTAAAACACCTGATTTAGGCGGTATCAATAATATTGCTGAAGCTATTTTGTATTGTAAATCAAAACATATTGGTGCATATTGTGGTGGAACATGCAACGAAACCAATCTATCTGCAGAAGCAACCACTTCGGTTGCCATTGCATGTGAAGCTGATTTATGTTTAGCGAAACCAGCCATGGATGTGGATTCTGGTTACATGATTGTCAATAACATGATGGAACGTGTGATTGCATTATCAAAAATACGTTCTAAAAAGGACTGATGGCATGCCTTATGCAAGTGCTGGGACACTCTCATCCAATGATTGCCTGATCACGGTTGAACCTGCTGATTCATTAGTGATCACGATTGAAAGTATTGTTTTCGATGCTTTTGGTGATCAGATCGAGCGTGTGATTCAAGATGTTTGCAAACAACTGAAGATTAAGAAAATGAAAGTGCTTGTTCAAGACAAGGGCGCTCTCGATTATACCATCAAAGCTCGTCTGATCACAGCGATTCACAGATTGGAGGGTAAAGTATGAAACGAAGCCTCCTCTTTATCCCTGCTAATTCACCAGCGATGCTGCAAAATGCTGATATTTTTGGTGCTGATGCACTCATTTTTGACTTTGAAGATGCCATACATCCCCTCGAAAAAGATGCTGCGCGTGATTTACTCACCCATTATCTCGATCGATTTAAACTCAATGATATGGAACTCATCGTCCGTATTAACGACAAGACTACACCTTATTATGTCGATGATCTCAAGCGTGTTGTATCACTTCCGGTTGATACCATCATGCTTCCAAAAACACGATATGAAGATCTCATCGAACTTGATACTCTTCTCCATAAGTTAGAAAAACAATCTAAACGAGAACATCCTCTATCCATCATCCCCATCATCGAAAAAGCGATTTCTCTTTTTGAAGTTGAAAAGATTGCATCACACCACCGGGTAACTGGTCTTCTTCTTGGTGGTGAAGATTTAGCGACTGATCTTGAGGTTGAACGCAGTCAAGAAGGAACTGAAATTCTTCTTGCGAGACAAATGGTGATCTATGCATCGAAAGCTTATCAAAAAGATGCGATTGACACGCCTTTTACGGATGTCAGTGATCAAGAAGGACTGATCAAGGATGCGATGTTTGCGAAATCAATAGGCATGACCGCTAAAGCATGTATCCATCCCATTCAAATTGATACCATTCATGATATCTTTTCACCATCTGAAAAACAAATAGCTTATGCAAAACGTGTTTTACACGCTGAGCAAGAAGCAAACGACAAAGGTTTAGGTGTTTTTTCTGTTGATGGTAAAATGATTGATAAACCGATCATTGAGCGTGCTAAACAAGTATTAAAGAGGGTTAAACCATGAACATGATCAAGAACAGTTTAGGTCGCCTTGTTCCTGAGGATATGATTCCTTTTCAAGGTGCAGATCAAATCATTAAAAAGAATAAACGACAACTCATCGATGAAATCATCGTCGGTGGTGGTAATAAGCCTGTTGAAACCGATATGTCATCGTTATTTGACAAACTGAATATTCAAGATGGGATGACATTATCATTTCATCATCATTTGCGTAATGGTGATGCTGTCTTAAACATGGTTTTAGCAGAAATAAAGAAACGTAAACTTAAAAACCTGACGCTTGCGCCAAGTGCTATTTTTCCTGTGCATGAACCGATGGTTCCCTTGATCAAGAATGGATCCATCACCACTATTTACACCAACTATGTCAATGGTCCGGTTGCTCAAGCGATTGAACAAGGATTTTTAAAAGGGATGCTTGTGATGGATACACATGGAGGTCGTCCCCGTGCGATTGAATCGGGTGAACTCAAGATCGATGTCGCATTTATTGCTACGCCTGCTTGTGATCGTTACGGTCATGGTAATGGTGTTGAAGGTCCTTCACAATGTGGAACACTCGGTTATGCGATTCCAGATCTCTTATATGCAAAACAAAAAGTTCTTGTGACAGATCATTTAGTGGATCGCGTCAAAAAGATTGACCTTGATGGTCGTTATGTCCATATGATTTGTCATATCCCATCCATTGGAAATCCAGAAGGGATTCAAAGTGGAACAACGAAACCTACTCGAGATCCTATTCAGTTACGCATCGCTAAAAATACAGCACAGCTCATTTCTGAACTGGGTTACATTAAGAAGGGATTCCGTTTTCAAACAGGAGCTGGAGGAACGAGTTTAGCTGTTGCTGAAGATATCAAGCATATCATGAAAGAAAAGAAAATCGTGGGTGCATTTGCATCCGGTGGAATCACAAACTTTCTAGTGAGTATGCATGAAGAAGGTCTTTTCGAAAAACTTTATGATGTGCAGTGCTTCGATTTAGAAGCTATCAAATCGTATGGGAAAAATAAAAATCATGTGATGATGAGTGCTTCAGAATATGGAAATCCCTATGCGAAACCGATCGTCAACGATCTCGATGTCGTCGTCTTAGGTGCAACCGAAATTGATCTCGATTTTCACGTTAATGTGACAACAGATTCTTTTGGACATCTTATTGGTGGTAGTGGTGGTCATGCGGATACCGCATATGGAGCTAAACTCACCGTGATTACCACAAATTTAATGAAGTCACGATTATCAATGATCAAAGAGCATGTGACAACCATCACAACACCTGGTGAAACGGTGGATGTTTTGGTGACTGAGCGGGGGATTGCTATTAATCCACGCCGACAAGATTTAATTGATAAACTTAAACATTCAAAACTTCCCATCATGAAAATGGAAGACTTGTTAAAGATTGCATACGATTTCACAGGTGTACCCAAGCCGATGACTCAAGAAGGTCGACTCATTGGCGTGGTGCGCTATCGTGATGGATCCATTATCGATAGCCTCTATCAAATCAAAGGAGTATAACATGCCGTATCATGTTGTTTTGGCACAAACATCCATCGAAAAAGAAAAAACGCTTGCTTTACTCAAAGCATCGTCTCTTCATATGGATGAACATGTCGATGAAACCTATAATCTCTACGATGGTGAGTATATAGTTGGAACCATTTCAACCTATGCGAATGTCATTAAGATGATTGCCATCGATTCATCGTATCAAGGTGAACAAATCACTGCGCTTCTTCTTCATCACGTGATGCGCTTATTTGAAGAACGCCAAATCAACAAGTATTTCATCTACACAAAACCAGAAAATAAA
>CALKAH010000263.1 GCA_937983315.1 uncultured Acholeplasmataceae bacterium
CCACCGAGATCTACACTCTTTCCCTACACGACGCTCTTCCGATCTAAGCATATACATAAACCTCTAGGAACGGTTTTGTGGCTTTATCAGCGTGCAATGAGAAAAATGAAAGATTGGAGTGGATTCGATGAAGAAGCATGACATTAAAAAGTTCATACGTCATGAGATCACGTCTCATGTACCATCGCATGCACCCAAAATCAATTGGAATGACGTTGATGAAAAACGACAACTCGAAGTCACTCAATCACCACGTATTCAAGGTAAGAAGACCTACAGTTTTCGTTTTGGACTTGCACTGACTATCCTCCTCTTAGGTGGATTTATATGGATGATGATAGGTTTACTCGATCAAACGCCTACACGACCTTCTGGACAAGATATCTTTATACAAGAACAACACGTGCTACCTGTTTCTTTTGTTTCAACAGCTTCACTTTTGTCATCGCAACCTTTAGAACTGAGTTCAGAAACAATTCTCTTATCGAGCATACAATCACCCACAGAAGCCATCACTACCTATCTTGGAATGATTGAAGTTCTTCTTTCACCGTCTGGTTTTCCGTTAGTTGATGTTAAAGCATCAACGCGTGAAGGATATGAAACGGAAGTTCATATACAGGCTGTTGATATGCTTGGAAAACCGATTAGCTATCAGCTCTATTATAATGTTACAGATTATCAAGAAAAGAAAGATGAAGTGACATATACAATAGAAGGTCTCATGATGATTGGACAACAACAGTATATGATGATTGGGACTAAAGAAGTTGAAGATGATGAGGAAAAAATTATTGTTCGTGCAAAAGTCGATGAATCCAATTATATAGAAAGCATCTATGAAACAGAAGATAATGAAAGTTTTTATCGCATACGTGTCGTTAAATCCGGTCAGGTCGAATCTGAATCAACACTCAAAATTGAGTATGAAGATGATGAACTCAAAATCAAAGTTATCATTGAACATGCAGACTTTAGTGCTGAATATGAATTGAAGTATGAAATCGAGGATCTTTTGGGTATCATCAAAGTTGAATACGAACTGAATAATCATATCGATCAAACAAAGACATCAGGTGAGATGCGAATCACAGTACTTGTCGATGAATTGACACAATCACCTATTTACAGGTTCCATGTCATTTCTGATGAAGGTGAATATGAAGAGGATCGCGAACGCTCACTGAAAAATGATGATGACGATGATGATGACGATGATGACAATGAAGACGATGAAGACGATGAAGAGGATGATAAAGATCAAGAGCAAGAAGAAGATGAAATTGATAATGATCTTATAGAACCTGATGATGATCAAGAGGAAGATGAACGAGATTAAGATATTCATATCTAGGTTTGAGGCCGGTGAATGACCGGTCTTTTTTATTGAATCTATGTTAAAATAAAACCTAGAGGTGAAGCATGAAAAAAGGTTTTATGATGATTTTAATCTTCGCATGGATTATGCCGATCATCGGTCTTTTTTCACCTGTTCATGTTGAAGCATATGATGGATCACTTAATCCCGTTTTATCACATCATGGTGGATTTTATAACACCTCGTTTTTCCTTACCATTGAAGCTATGCCTAATACAGATGTTTACTATACACTCGATGGTTCAACACCTACACCTTCCTCAACATTATATACATCTCCGATACTTATTGAAGAGCAATGGATAGACACAACAGGTGATATGTTAGAAATTGATGAACATACGACGGTAATACCCAGACCGTTATCGATGATTCGCACGTCACCTGAATATTGGATGTCACCACAAAACGATATCTTTAAAGCAACCACACTAAAAGTGATTGCATACAATGAAACGCATCACACATCCAGTGATATCCTCACAGAAACATATTTTGTCGATGAAAACATGGATGAACGCTACACCTTTTTAGTGATGTCCATTGTCACGGATGCGAGTCATCTCTATGATTATCAAACAGGCATTCAAATCATGGGTGAACACTATGATCCTACTGTCAGTGAACCTGGTCATCAGAACAGAACGGGTAATTATTTCATGACCGGTGATGATTGGGAAAGACCTGTTCATGTCGAACTCTTTGAACCATCGGGCATCAAAGTCATGGCATTGGATGCAGGAATCAGAATTCATGGTGGATTATCACGAAAATATCCGATTAAAAGTTATCGACTGTATGCGAGAAGTGAATATGATGATCAAAATACGTTTGACTATACGTTCTTTGAAGATGAAGAGATTGATTCATTCAAACGACTCGTTTTAAGAAATGGTGGACAAGCCTATCAATACACCTTTTTTGGTGAAGCTTTTGCTCAACATCTGATCAAACCATTAGGACTCGATATTCAAAATAGTCGTCCAGTGATTCTTTTTATCAACGGTGAGTATTTTGGTATCAGAAATATTCGTGAACGTTTGGACACGCATTACTTAAATGAACATTATGGACTGAATGAACATCAAGTCACCATCTTAACCGGACATGCATATATGGAAGATGGTTCACGAAGTGGACAACTTCATTATCAGCGTCTCTATCAATATGCGACAGATCGGAAGAGCGTCGTGTAGGGAAAGAGTGTAGATCTGGGTGGTCGC
>CALKAH010000264.1 GCA_937983315.1 uncultured Acholeplasmataceae bacterium
TAAAGGGGACATCTTGATGAAGACAACCGAAAAGAAAATACTTCTTGCAGCAACCAAACTCTTCTCTGAATATGGTTACTCAGGTATTTCAACACGTAAAATTGCAGAACAAGCAGGGGTCAACGAATTGACCATTTTTAGAGTTTTTAAAAGTAAGAGTAACCTTTTGCAAGCAGTTATTCGTCACTTTGCATTTGAAGGAAACATTGTTGAAAAGATTTCACATGAGATTACAGGTGAAATCAAAAAAGACATCCAAATCTTTGCTGATGTATATTACATGTTCTTGCAGAACAATATTAAAATGTATTTAATCCAAATTCGAGAAATTGATGAAGAAGGACTAAAGTTTACCAACTCCATTGATTATACAGAATTCATGAAACAGTATTTTGTGAAAAAGGTTGAAGAAGGTGTTTTTAAAGGAGATCCTTACCTTGTCGCAACCTCCATCGTCTCCATGATCATGGGAATATTCACCTTGAAGGTTCATGCACCATCGATCTACCATGATACAGATTACAAAGAATTAATCAATAGGTTTGTATCCGATATCATCAGATTATACTGTGTTTGATGAACTGCGATGAGCAGTTCTTTTTTTTATCTTAATTTTTATGAAAACGCTTGTAGTGTGAAACAAAATTTAATATAATGTAAGTAAGTGCTTACTTATTTTAAAAGAAAGGAAGGTTTGAATGAAGAACAAACTTACAACTAAAGAAAAGTTGGTTGCGATGATTCCAAGTGGATCTGTGATTATGGTTGGCGGCTTCATGAATATCGGGACTCCGGTAGGTATCATTGACGCTATCCTTAAAACAGACATCACCGATTTGACCATCATTTGCAATGATGCTGGACTTCCAGGCGTAGGGGTTGGGAAACTGATCGAAGCAGGGAAAGTGAAAAAACTCATTGCATCACACATTGGATTAAATCCGATTGCTGGTGAAAAGATGACCAAAGGTGAAATGGAAGTGGAACTGATTCCACAAGGTACTCTCGCAGAACGTATCCGGGCAGCGGGTGCGGGTTTAGGAGGCTTTCTCACACCGACAGGTATTGGTACGATTGTTGAAGAAGGCAAGCAAGTGTTAAATGTGGATGGACGAAATTTCATCTTAGAAAAACCACTCAAAGCGGATTTTGCACTCCTTTTGGGTCATGTGGTAGACATTAAAGGAAATACAGTCTACAGCAAAACAATCCGTAATTTTAACCCCTTAATGGCAACTGCAGCAGAAAAAGTTGCAATTGAGGCTAGAAAAGTCGTTAAAATTGGTGAGATCAACCCTGATCACGTCATCACACCACACATTTTCATCGATTATATCGTGGAGGTTGACCAAGCATGAACGCAAAAGAACTGATTGCACGTCGTGTTGCCAAAGAATTACATGATGGCGATGTCGTCAACTTAGGTATTGGTTTACCCACCATGGTTGCTAATTATGTGGATCATTCCATGGATATTACATTCCAATCTGAAAACGGTATGCTTGGACTTGGTCCTGTTCCAGCCAAAGAACTCGAAGATTGGGATTTAACGAATGCAGGTGGCAAACCTGTGACCATGACAACCGGTGGATGTTTCTTTGATAGTGCAACATCCTTTGGTATCATTCGTGGTGGCCATGTGGATGCAACCGTCTTAGGATCCCTACAAGTCGATGAAGAAGGCAATATTGCAAACTGGATCATTCCAGGAAAAATGGTCCCAGGTATGGGTGGTGCCATGGACCTCTTAGTCGGTGCTAAGAAAGTCATTGTTGCGATGCAGCACACCTCTAATGGAGAACCCAAAATATTAAAACGTTGCACACTTCCCTTTACCGCAGTCAAAGAAGTGAACATGATTGTTACTGAACTCGGTGTGATGGAAGTGACCAATCAAGGTTTAGTCTTAAAAGAAATTGCAGAAGGCGTTACAGTTGAAGAAGTACAATCACAAACAGAAGCTACACTGATTATCAGTGAAGATTTAAAAATTATGGAAGTATAGGAGAAGAATATGAAAAAATTGTTTGACAGACTTACAGCAGGTTCGGTTAAACTCGTTGAAAGATTCCTACCGGATCCCTACATTTTCGCGATTATTTTGACGTTCTTTGTGTTCATCATTGCGATGATTACAACAGGTTCAGGTCCAATCACCATTGTTGAAGCATGGTATGGTGGATTCTGGAGCTTATTGTTATTCTCCATGCAAATGGCAATGATTCTTGTCACAGGTACGATTTTAGCAACCGCTCCTTTATTTAAAAAGGGCTTAGGTAAGCTAGCTTCTATTCCAAAGAACAAGATTCAAGCTGTTGTTTGGGTATCAGTCATCGGCTTAGTTGCATCCTTCATTAACTGGGGATTTGGTCTTGTCATTGGCGCGATCTTTGCGAAAGAAGTTGCAAAGCGTGTTAAAGGCGTTGACTACCCACTGTTAATCGCTGCAGCTTATTCTGGTTTCTTGATTTGGCATGCGGGTATTTCAGGATCTATTCCTCTAACACTTGCAACCGGTGGTGCATCACTTGTGACACAAACTGCAGGTGCAGTTGCTGAAGCAGGTATTCCAACCAGCCAAACCATTTTCTCACTTTATAACTTGATTATTGT
>CALKAH010000265.1 GCA_937983315.1 uncultured Acholeplasmataceae bacterium
GATCGTATTCGGTGACTGGAGTTCAGACGTGTGCTCTTCCGATCTTGATGCTCGAAATTCAAACGATTGTTGAAAAAATTGAACGTATCAGTCTTCATCTACCCATTCCAGAAACACCAGCCATCATCGGATCTTATCAAGACATCATCAACTATCGTCATTATGTTGAGTCGTTGAAGGAGCTCTCGAAAACATACGAAAAAGCACAGCAACAACGTATGCAACAGGATGTTTTAAAGCGTCTCGATGATTTTATTAAAGATCCACAAAAGAAGAAACAGTTGATTGTGACTGAAGATATTGAACCTAAGGTTTTAAAGCAACTCGTTGATGCACTTTATGATAAAATAAAGGCAGAAACCCTCTTCCTCATCAACATCACGGGTGGAAAAGCAACGTTCCTCTGCAAGAGTGTTCATGAAGATGCTTCTGATTTAGTGAAGTATGCAGCATCACTATCACAAGGCTCAGGTGGTGGAAAAGGTGTATTCGCACAAGGTGGAACCCAGGATTTATCCAAGATTGACCTTGTCAAAAAGGAATTGATGAAGCGCTTATGAAACGCTACATGGGACTTGATTTAGGCAGTAAAACGGTTGGTGTTTCCATCAGTGAATCGGGGATAATCGCATCCACATTGACGACGATTCGATTTACTGAAAACAATTACGAAGAAGCAGCCATTCGTGTACTAGACTTGATTTCTTCAAACAAAATCGATTGTGTTGTTTTAGGTTTACCGAAACATATGAACAATGATATTGGTATTCGAGGCGAAATCAGCCAGCAATTTAAAACACGTCTTGAGAAAGATACAGCTGCAACCATTGTTTTATGGGATGAACGTCTATCCACGAAGACAGCACGGATGACCATGATTCAAGGTTCACAGCGTCGAAGTGTTCAAAAAGAAAAGAAAGATGAACTGGCCGCAGTGATCATCTTACAAAATTATTTAGATTATAAAGGAGCTTAACATGTTAAAAGAAGATCAAATGGTCGTGACCAACGCCAACGGTGACGAAGCCGTCTGTGATATTTTATTCACACACGAAGCGAATGGCAAAAATTACGTCGTCTTCGAATTTGTCGATACGAAAGAAGTGAGTGCAGCCATCTACATCCCCGGTGCAACCGATGATGAAGGTACGTTTGCTGATATCGAAACGGACGAAGAATGGGACATGCTCGATCAAGTTCTTCAAGCTTACTATGATGAATTAGAAGCTGATGAAGAAGATGAAGAAGACGAAGAGGAAGACGTTCAAGCATGAATCTATCGCCACTAAAGGCGTATGCATTGGACAAAAAGGTACCGATTATTACCGATGAAGCCTTACGCTTTTTAGAAACGATGATTGTAAAGCATAAGATCAAAGATGTGCTTGAAATTGGAACCGCGATTGGCTATAGCGCACTTGCTATGGCCTCTTTTGGTTGTCATGTGATCACATTTGAACGTGATGAATTCATGATTGATGAAGCAAAACGTCATTTTGATTGGTATGATGAACAAAAGAGGATTACCTTGATGCCGTTTGATGCACTCACCTATCAAGGTGATCTTCCCATGTTTGATTTAATCTTCATTGATGCAGCAAAATCTCAATATCAAACATTCTTTAAAAAATATACGCCTTACTTAAAAAAAGGTGGATTTGTGGTGTGTGATAACCTCCATTTCCACCATCTCAATCCTGAAGTGGTCAATCGGCACACACAGGGTTTACTCAAAAAACTTGAGTTATTCAAATCCTTTTTAACCCATCATCCTCATTTTGACACGCAGTTTTATGATGAAGGTGATGGTATCTCATTATCCAGAAGGAAAGATGTATGAAAAAACTGATTACATTGCACGATATGATCAATCTCGAGATGGTTTTAGAACATGTCGATGGGATCATCGTTGGACAAGATACATATGGCACACGGTTGACACATAGTTTTTCTGATGAAGAACTTATTTCAATCATTCATGAAGCACATGAACGTGATAAAGACGTTTTTTTGATGGCGAATCAAATGATGACAGATGATCAACTCGAAGGATTTGGTTCATGGTTGATGCAGTTTCAACATCAACCCATTACTGGAGTAATCGTGGCTGATCTTGGTGCAATCATCACATCAAATGAACATGGATTTCAAGGTCGTGTGATCTATAATCCTGAAACATTAGCCACCAATGATTATGATTTCAACGATTTGACTCGTCTTCATGTGATGGGAGTCTATGCAGCAAAAGAGATTACTTTATCTGATCTCACACGTATTGGAACCCATAAACAAGTCAAGATGTTTATGGTCGGTCATGGTCATTTGAATATGTTTTATTCGAAACGACAACTGATTCAAAATTATATGGATTTTTTAGCTGAACCCACACGGTTTCATGGAAAACAGAACTTAACACTCATTGAAGAAAATAGAAAAGAAGAACCTTATCCTATTTTGGAAGATGATGCAGGAACACACGTTTTTCGTCGTCATGTTATGCATGTGATCAATCATCTTGATGAACTATCAGGTTGGCTTGACTACATGATCATTGACACGCTTTTTAAAGATGATCGCTATGGAGCACTCGTTGGCCAAATGTATCGCTATCGTGATGTTGATCTCATGAAACGTATCCAAGAGGATTACCATGAAACATGGGATGAAGGATTCTTTGATAAGAAAACGATCTATAAGGGTAAGGGTGGCGAACAGTGATAGAACTTCTCGCACCAGCAGGTGATTTAGAAAAATTGAAGATTGCTCTCATGTATGGCGCAGATGCTGTCTTTGTTGGTGGACAGCAGTTTTCGCTTCGTGCGAGGGCATCCAATTTCACATTAGATGATTTACAAGAGGCAACTTCATTTGCACATGCACGTGGTAAAAAAGTCTATGTGACAACCAACATTATCCCTCATCACGAAGACATGCATGATTTAATTGAATATTTGAAAGCTTTAGAAGAAAGACATGTCGATGCAATTATATCGGCATCTCCCTATATCATCGATATGGCATTAAAATATACAACTTTAGAGGAGATCGGAAGAGCACACGTCTGAACTCCAGTCACCGAATACGATATCGT
>CALKAH010000266.1 GCA_937983315.1 uncultured Acholeplasmataceae bacterium
CGTTAAGGATATCGAGTGCCAAAGTCATGACTTTGGAACTAAGGTGGTACCGCGTGAAAACGTCCTTAGCTATGAAGGACGTTTCTTTTTTTTAAAAAATATGAAATGAGGTTATGTTATGAATGATCATATGATGGATTTAAAAACAAATGCACTTGAAAAAATAAAGCATGCACAATCATTAGATGATATTGAAGCCATTCGTCTTCTCTACTTAAGTAAAAAAGGCGAAGTTTCATTACTGATGGGGAAACTAAGAGATTTATCTCCAGAAGAAAGACCAAGTTTTGGTGCAGCTGTCAATCAACTCAAGGTTGATCTTGAAGCTGCACTCTATGAGAAGAAGATGAAGTTGGAAGAAGATGCCCTCATTCAACAGCTTGCAAGAGAAACGATTGATGTTACCTTACCAGGGACACAGTTTTACCAAGGTTCGATCCATCCTTTAAATCAAGTGATTGAAGATGTGGAAGATCTCTTTATCGGTATGGGTTATGAGGTTGCTGAAGGCCCTGAACTTGAAAGCGATCATTATAACTTTGAAATGATGAATCTTGATAAAGATCATCCAGCCCGTGCGATGCAAGACTCATTCTATGTGGATGAAAATAGACTTCTTCGTACCCATACATCACCTGTTCAAGCACGCGCCATGCTTTCAAAGAAGGGTGAACCTTTACGTATCATTTGTCCAGGTAAAGTTTATCGTCGTGATGACGACGATCCCACCCATAGCCATCAATTCATGCAAATTGAAGGTTTAGTGATTGATGAAAAGATTACATTTGCTCATCTCAAAGGAGCACTTCTGACGATGGCAAGACATCTTTTTGGAGCTGATCGTGTGATTCGCTTGCGTCCATCATACTTCCCATTTACTGAACCATCTGTTGAAGTGGATGTCAGTTATGTCAAAAAAGATGGTAGCATCGGTTGGATTGAAATCTTAGGCGCTGGTCGTGTTCATCCTAATGTTTTAAAAATGGGTGGATACAATCCTGAAAAAGTATCCGGATTTGCCTTTGGAATCGGTGTTGAGCGTATTGCTATTTTGAAATATGCCATCGATGATATCCGTCATTTTTATACCAATGATTTACGCTTTTTAAAGCAATTTAAGGGGGTCAACCGATGAAAATCCTCGATTCTATGCTCAAAAAATGGGTCAATGTCCCATCCAATATCCTTGAGCTCACCAATCAAAAAATTATCGAAGTTGAATCATTTCAACAGGTGAATACATCAACCAATCTTGTGATTGGCCATGTTTTAACCTGCGAAGATCATCCCAATTCGGATCACCTGCATGTGACAACCGTTAATCTCGGTGATCGCATCGAACAAATCGTATGTGGTGCATCCAACGTTGCACAAGGGCAATATGTCATCGTTGCCCAAGTAGGTGCAGTTCTACCCGGTAACTTTCAGATTAAAGCATCCAAAATACGGGGTGT
>CALKAH010000267.1 GCA_937983315.1 uncultured Acholeplasmataceae bacterium
ACCACCGAGATCTACACTCTTTCCCTACACGACGCTCTTCCGATCTGTTTTCCACCTTCACCTAAAATCTTTAACCAGCGTAAAAGAAGTTGGTGCCACGCATAGAGGTGGTAGATGAGATCGCGTAAGTTTTTATCGCGTTCTTTTGTTTTCCATTCTTTCACACGTTCTTTTGCTGATAATTCACTGATGATCGTCATGATGTTGAGGTAACGCGTGTCGCTCATGTCAAGTAGTTCTTTCTTGTTCATGGGTTTATCCATAGGTTATACCTCCTAGGTCATGTTAAAGATTTTTTTCTTGTATGTGTAGTAAATGATTGCGTAAGATGGGTTTGATCACATGTGCCATCAGACGATGTCCTAATTCTGAAGGATGGACACCATCACCTAATATGTCTTCCTGAGCATACATTTTCTTCCATGTTTGCATGTAGTCATCCATGTGAATGATAGGAAGATGATAATGTTTAGCTAACTTTCTCACGGTCAGAATAAAACTTTCTAACATGGGTCGCCATGAAGGATCAAATGCACCAATGTTATAACTGAATGGTTCGATCAAGATGATGAATGTGTGGGGGCTCTTGGTTTGAGTCGTTTCAATTAAGTGACGATAATTTTTTTCAAAAGTTTCTTGATCAATCGGTTTTCCAAAATGATAGTAATGCCAAACGTCATTGACACCACAAAGAAGTGATAAAACATCAGGTTGGAAAGCAATGACATCGTATTCCCACCGGTTGATGAGTTCTTCAGTTCGATCACCAGAAACACCTTTATTGATAAAGGTTACTTTTGGGAATTCATGTTTTAATTGCTTAACATAACCATCGCCTAAACTGTAGAGATCACTTCTGTTACGTCCACAATCCGTGATAGAATCACCTTGAAATAAGAAGGTTGGCCATGTGATGACATCTTGATGTTCAGGATAAATCCAGTACTCAATGATATCTAAAACATTACCCGCACGTCCAGTTGTTTGGTAGGTTTTCTTTAAGATCCCTCCAAAAGATTCCGGAATGTTACGTGAAGGGTAGTTTCTCCGATCAACGGGGTAAATCAAGTAATCATGAGGTACTTTTTCTCGTGCAAAACGAATGATTTCACTCATGCCTTCGAGTCCTAGTTTTTTACCAAAAAAACCTTCTTGAATCCAAACACCAAGTTCAGGTGTTCGTGTGTTGATATGATGAAGTCCCATACATCCCACAAAGGTTTCATCGAGTTTAAGGCGTGCAACCCATACGACTTCTTTATTTTCTTCTCTGAGTTTAATCGACGCATGAATGAAATCAAGGGTATCTTGTATCGTACGTGCGGGTGCAGGGTACATATACGTTGTGACTGTAGGTGTAAAAAAATGAAAAATGGCTTCAGCATCGCTAAGCTGAATGGGTTTTAAGACCAAGTTTTGTGTTTGTAGTGTAATGTTCATGTTAGTGATCCTCAAGGTAGACATTCATATGATCGATGTCGACAACAACTTTCTCTTGTCTGCTTGTGGGTATATTTTTTCCAATATAATCCGCACGTATCGGTAGTTCGCGATGTCCGCGATCAATCACGATGGCGAGTTGAATTTGTTTCGGTCTTCCGTGATCTGATAAAGCATCCATGGCTGCCCGAACACTTCTTCCTGTGAAGAGGACATCATCCACTAAAATAACGTTTTTCTCATGAATCAAAAGATCTTGAGTCTTGGGAATTATTTTATTGGCTAAATCATCGCGATATGCGTGAATGTCAATTGGAAAAAGAGGAACATCCACATCAGCAAATCGCTTTAAATTATCTTTAAGCATTTGTGCGATGGGATAACCCTTTTTGAGGATGCCTACAAACACGATGTCATTTAAATCTTGATTACGTTCGATGATCTCGTGCGTCATCCGTTTGATGGTTCTTGATAGTTGTTCTGAATTCATGAGTTCCTTCATCTTATCACCACTTTTATCATATCATTTTTTTGCGCTTTTTAGGGGTTGATTTTCAAAAAATCCGTGATATACTTGAAACAGTAAAGGTCCTTTAAGCTATGCCCGTGAGCATAACAAGGTATCCATCATCACCATACCTATGCTTGAAGGACACCATGAGGTGTCTTTTTTGCTGAAGGCCTTACAAACTAAATCTAAAGGAGAGCATGTCATGAATGAAAGTCAAATGATTGTTGGCATTCAAGAAAAGCCAAAATCAATCGGCAAGTGGATCGTGTTAAGCTTGCAGCATGTCTTTGCGATGTTTGGAGCAACCGTATTAGTTCCTCTTTTAACAGGACTTGATGTAGGTGTTGCCCTTGTAGCCAGTGGTATTGGTACCTTGATTTACATCTTCTGCACCAAAGCAAAAGTCCCTGTTTACTTAGGAAGTAGCTTCGCATATATCCCTGCGATTACTGCAGCTGTTGCAGGAGCAGGCGCGGGTTCAGCGTATATCGGGCTCATGGTGGTAGGTATTATATACGTGATTGTCGCAACCGCGATTCACTTCTTCGGAAGTGGTTGGTTAAAGAAGTTACTGCCACCAATCGTTATCGGGCCTATGATTATTATCATTGGTATGACATTAGCACCGGTTGCAATTTCATCATCAGGTTTTGATGGTTCACAAGGATGGAAGGTTCCACTTGTTGCAGCGATCACCTTCTTATCGGTTGTCATTCTATCAACAAAAGCAAAGGGTTTCTTAAGAATTGTACCCTTCTTAGTTTCCATTTTCATTGGTTATATCGCATCCATTATCGTGGGTTTAGTTGATCTTGTTGCCGTCTTTGAAGGTGTTAGATTCTTCCAACTCCCTAACTTCTCATTCATTGGAACATATGCCTTTGATTTCAGTGCAGTTGCGATGTTTGCGCCCTTAGCATTCGTTACGATTGCAGAACATATTGGTGACCACGTTGTCTTAGGTGAAATCACCAGTAAAGATTTCTTAACCGATCCAGGCTTAGATAAGACACTATTAGGTGATGGTATTGCAACATTTGTTGCAGGAGCCATAGGTGGGCCCGCAAACACAACGTATGGTGAAAACACCGGTGTAGTTGCGATCACGCGTGTTGCATCCGTATGGGTCACAGGGTTAGCTGCATGCTTTGCGATTCTACTCGGATTCTTCGGTTGGATTCAAGCGTTCATTAACAGTATTCCTTGGGCAGTCATCGGGGGAATGACCATAGTCTTATATGGATTGATTGCAGCCAATGGTGTGAAGATCTTAATTAAAGATCGCACAGATTTAAGCAAGATGAAGAATTTGATTGTTGTATCAACGATGCTAGTCATTGGTTTAGGTGGTGCACTACTGAACTTAACAGAAGTTGTGAAGTTATCAGGTATGAGTTTTGCAGCGATCGTTGGTATTCTTTTGAATCTCTTGATTACAGGATTAGAAAAGATTGGTCCAAATCCAGAAGAATAAAGGACATAAAAGAATTGGGGCACCTGTGCAGGGTGCCCCTTTTTATATTTTTATTCGAGTGCTTCAATCCGTTCATTCATCGGTGGATGTGAATAATAAAGTAATACAGTTAATGGATGTGGTGTTAGATTCACCAAATCTTCTCTTGATAATACTTTGAGTGCAGAGATCATATGCTTTGCATCGGTTTGTTTTGCTGAGAAAGCGTCTGCTTGATATTCTGCCTTTCTTGAAAGTGCATTTAATGGTAGTCCTAAAAGAAGTTCAATGGGTTCAAATAAGATCATAAAGAGAATGATTGCAAATCCAAAATGAACACCGCTTAAGCCAAAGGCGGTAAACAAGGTTGGTGCTTGTAAAATGAAGCCAATACTTGCTGCATAAAGCATGATAATGATGATTTGTTGGAAGAGCATTCGCCATGTATCCTTATGAACGGCATGACCCAATTCATGAGCTAACACTGCAAGTATTTCATCTTCTGACATCTTTTCAATGAGTGTATCAAATAAGACAACTTCTTTTGCTTTCCCAATTCCGGTAAAGAAGGCATTCAGTTTAGTTGAGCGTTTGGATGCATCCATGACATAAAGTGCTTTAATGTTGAATCCAAGTGATGATGCTAATCCTTCGATTCGAGTACGTAATGTTCCTTCAGGAAGCGGTGTAAACTTATTGAAAAGTCTTAAGAAGAGTTTATTCAAGAAGGCAAAAATCAAGAACATCACGATGCTAATTGCTGCCCAAGCAATCACGATAAATGTCCATAGATTGTCTTGGAATGCAAGATATAACGCGTTGATTCCACCCAAAATCAATCCACCTAACACGATGGTCATGATATAACCCATGATGATATCGCGGGTAAATGTTTTTTTCGTTGTCCGATTAAAGCCATGACGTGCTTCAATATAAAACGTCTGATAATGCTTAAATGGTATACCTAGTAAGACGATGAATGTTTGATAGAAACCTAAAAAGTATAAAGACTGCATGATCGTACTATCTGTCCACGCTGATGTGGTCGCTTCAATACGTTCAAAGATTCCAAAAAATAAGAAAGCTAATAAGATCAAAACATTAACACCACGACGTACCATCGTAAAGCGATGGACATCAAGTGAATAGGCAAGCCACTTATGATATCGTTCTTCGTCATAAATATCTTTTAATCGTTCAGGAACTTCTTTTAATCTTGATTGGTGATTAAGCAATGAAACCACCATTTCGAATGCGTAAACCAATAAAACAATACCCATAACAATCCATTTCATGTTTGTTCACCTCAACACACCTATTTTAACACAAAAAAAGGGCTTCCCGTGAGAAGCCCTTTGACATTTATTTAAAATTAGAAAACGTTTAAGAAGACAAGATAAGCAATGAATAGAGCGGTTGCTACATAGAGTAGTGGGCTAACTTCTTTTGCTTTTTTGCTGGCAACCATGACAACGACATAAGTTAAGAAACCAAAGCCGATACCATCAGAGATGGAGTAAGCTAGAATCATCACAAGAATCGTCATGAAGCTTGCAATTGAAATCTGCCATTTATCCCATTCAATGCGACCGATTGAAGTAGCCATCATCGTACCAACAATAACCATGGCAGCTGCAGTCACGCTTGGTGTAACAAGGGATAGAAGCGGTGATAAGAAAATCGATAATAAGAAGAGAATACCAGTGAATACGGATGCTAAACCCGTTCTTGCACCTGCACCAATACCTGATAAGGATTCGATGTAGGATGTCACTGTTGATGTACCAAGAACAGAACCAACGATGGTTGCGGATGCGTCAACAACGTTAGCCTTTTGAAGGTCATCTTCGGTAACGCCTTCCATTTGACCCGTCACTGCCATGAGTGTACCGGATGTATCAAAGAAGTCAACAAATAAGAATGCAAAGATGGCAAACCAACCTGCTGGTGTTGAAAGTAATCCACCAATACCGCCAAATGCAGCACCAAAGGTAGGAGCTAAGGAAGGAACTGCACCAACGAGACCGTTGAATACGGGCATGTTTGCAACACCAAAACCTTCACCAAGAATTAAACCAACAATGGCAGTAATGACAAGACCAAAGAAGACAGCAGCTTTAATCTTGAACGCTAAGAGGACCATGGTTAAGATGATTCCAAATAACGCGAGTAATGCAACAGGATTCGTTAAATCGCCTAAAGAGGTTGTTGTTCCACCGGTGTTGATGACAATACCGACGTTCACTAAACCGATATAAGCAATGAAGAAACCAATACCAGCACCAATCGCATATTTGAGTGACTGAGGAATCGCACTAACGATACGTTGGCGAAGACCTGTTAAAGTAACCACTAAATAAAGGATACCGGAAACCAAAACGGCTGCAAGTGCTTCTTCCCATGAATAACCCATACCTAAAACGATGGTAAATGAGAAGAATGCGTTGAGTCCCATACCTGGAGCTAAAGCGACAGGTAGTTTTGCATAAAGACCCATAGCAAGTGTAGCTAGACCAGCTGCAAGTGCAGTTGCTAAGAAGACAGCGTTGATATCAAGACCAACAACTGCGCCAAAACCAGACATAAGGTTGGGATTGGCAAATAAAATGTAAGCCATGGTGAGGAAGGTGGTTAAACCGCCGAGCAGTTCCTTACCAATGGTTGTACCCCGTTCTTCGATCCGGAAGTACTTTTTGATGAACTCCATGTTTAAATCTCCTTTTTCTGTAGTTTTGTATTCATATGTATGTGCAAAACAAAAGAAAAAACCACACGGTTTAAATGTGGTCTCTACATATGAAAACGAGAAAAAGATGTTTTCATATCGTAGTCGCGAATTTCACGGAATCGCGGTAGAAACTTGACCTCCACATCAGGTCGATTATACGATACATTGAATACAAAATCATTATAACAATCTATCTTCCGACTGTAAAGGGGCTTTTAGACACAAAATGTAAGTAAGCGCTTTTATTCGATAAGTCCTTCTTCAAGAAGCAGTTGATTGATCTCTTCAAGGATTTGATCTTCGTGATGTCCTTCGGTCTGAATAACAAATGATGCTCCTTCTGGAATACCTAAAGACATGATCCCGATAATGGATTTTAAGGTCATATGATGTTGTTTATAGATCACATCAATACGATCATGATACTTACTCGCATGCTGTGCGATTTTTGCTGCTGGACGCGCGTGTAATCCTTCTTTACTCGTGATGATAAATGCCTTTTCTTTCATGCTTCTCTCCCCAAGATGAAAAAGATTTTAATGAGTAGAACAGAAATGAGTGATCCCGAAGCTAATGCAATTAAAAATCCCCACCAATTGGTCATTAAAAAGATGACGAAGATACCACCGTGAGGTGCTGGTACAGTCGTTTGAAACATTGCACATACCATCGCTGCTAAGAGACTACCGATGATAATCGGTACATGCACACGTTTTTGATAGGTTTTAACAAAGGGCATTGCACCTTCGGTGATAAACGACAAACCCGTCACAGCAAGATTCTTTCTTACCTTATATTCTGTTTCTGAAAATTCTTTTTTAAAGATTGTTAATGCTAATGCAAGTGCTAAAGGTGGTATCATCCCTGCAGCCATGATCGATGCCATGAGAACCGATGAATGATCGTGAACAATCGATATCACCCCTACCAAATAGGCAAGCTTATTGATGGGTCCACCCATATCAACAGCCATTAGTCCACCTAAAAGACTTGCTGTAATCAGGAGTATCACACCATCCATGAGGACGATCTGTTGTTCAAGCCATAAAGAGAGGGGTGAGATGATCCAATTGATACCTATCATCATCAGTGATATGAATAAGACACCTAAAAATGGATAAATGAGGATGGGTTTCATGCTATTAAATGAACGTGGAAGTTTTTGATGCATCCACTTGATCAATTCCATGAGATATCCTGCAGTAAATCCTCCGATGATGGCTCCGATAAATCCTGAATCACC
>CALKAH010000268.1 GCA_937983315.1 uncultured Acholeplasmataceae bacterium
ATCGTATTCGGTGACTGGAGTTCAGACGTGTGCTCTTCCGATCTGGTGTTTTCATCGAAGCATTAAAGCATGAAAACATCACCGCTGTTTATGGTGCTGTTCATGGTATCAAAGGTGTCTTAAATGAAGACTTCTACGATATCGGAAAAGAAGATTTAGAAGAACTTTATCGCTTAAAAAACACCCCATCATCCGCGATTGGTTCAGTCAGATATAAGCTTAAAGATCCTAAAAAGGATGCAAGCGAATATCAACGTTTGCTTGATGTGTTTAAGAAGTACAATATTCGTTATTTCTTCTACAATGGTGGAAATGACTCCATGGACACATGCAACAAGATCTCGAAATTCTTTAAGAAATCCGGATATGATTGCAATGTCATGGGTGTTCCCAAAACAATTGATAATGACTTAAACGCCACTGACCATTCACCTGGTTATGCGTCAGCTGCTAAGTATGTTGCAACCACATTTATGGAACTCTATCATGATGCAACCGTTTATGATACAAAACAAGTGACAATCGTTGAAGTCATGGGAAGAAATGCAGGTTGGTTAACCGCTGCTGCTGCTCTTGCACAATTCAAAGGTCAAGGTCCAGATTTGATTTATCTTCCAGAAGTTGCATTTGATATCGAACAATTCTTCAGTGCAGTTGAACAAAAACTTGCTGAAAAAGGTAAGGTCATCGTCGCTGTATCAGAAGGTATCAAGACTAAAGAAGGTAAATACATTCCTGAAATGTATCAAGAATTAAAACGCGATGCATTCGGTCATGCGCAACTCGGTGGTACAGCACAAGTTTTAGCTGAACAAGTTCAAAACCGTATTGATGTTAAAGTTAGAGCCATTGAATTCTCATTGATTCAACGTTCTGCTGCACATTTAGCTTCAAAAATCGACGTTGAGGAAGCGTTCAATGCTGGTAAAAAAGCTGTCCAAGCTGCAGTTCGTGGTACAACAGATAAGATGGTTGGCTTTAAGCGTGTATCATCCAATCCTTATAAGATTAAGTATGTCTTACTTCCGCTTAAGCTAGCGGCTAATACTGAACAAAAGGTTCCCCTTGAATGGATTTTACCTAATGGTCAGGGATTGACAAAAGATTATATCGACTATGCACTCCCTTTGATTCAAGGCGACTCTAAAGCGAAGTTAGTCGATGGTCTTCCACACTTTGCTAAACTCAAGAAAATCCGCGTTCAAAAAATTAAGTAGTCAATAAAAACGGCTTAGATAAGCCGTTTTTTTATTTCAATAAACGATAAGTAATGATATATTCATAGCCGTTTTTTTCAGGATGTTTCATGATACATCTTTCATAATTAATCTTCTTTTCATGAAGTCCAATGTCGAGATGTTGCATGGCAATTCCCATATCTAAACCCTGCATCACAAAAGGAAAAGCCGTTGCATAACCTGGTGTTCGTTCAAGATAAAGATGAATTAACTGATCTTCAATCAGGATACGCCATGGTTGTTTATTGGATGCTGAAGGTCCAAGTTGAACAAGTTCAAGGACATCTCGATAGGGATGGCTATTCGATATAGGATGATCAAAGTCATGATCAAAAAACATTTCTTGAAATGGTTTTCTACGGTTGGCTTTAATTGCAAATCGCACCATACGTTCCTTAAATGATGGTTGATCTGTTGGATATCCAATCGGTGAAATCGCTGGAATGATTTCATCTTCAAGGACGTGATCCTTAAAGGCTTGTCGTTGAAAGGTACCCGCTAGCCAACATGTCCCAAATTCCTTTTCTGTAAGCATTAAAATAATCTGTTCAAACACGTAACCATAATCGATGATGCCTTCCTTGGTGTTCTTAACGACTCCACCAATGAAACTTGGAGCATTTTTGATGAATCCATATGTTCCAATACGTTTAGCTTCGTCATCACCTAGTGTATCTTGATGATCTGTGAAAAATCGGATGACACTACCAAAAGGTGTCTGGATTTTTTGTGCAACATCGAGAATCTTTCCAACGATGGTTCGTTCTTCTTCAGTTAAGGGTTTATTGACATATGTTCTGACAGATAAACGCTTTTCAATAGCTTCTCGGTTCATGATTTCACTTCCTTACTTTCACTATATCACCATTTATTGAAACAAAACCTGCTTTTCTCCATTATAATAAAGTTAATCCAAGAAAACGAGGTGGTTTTGATGGCATTTCTCACATCATGGTGGGTATATCTTACCATGGGTATCATTTTTCTTTATGTACTTATCCAATCGATTGTTGCATTAATCAAAGCGCGCAAACGTGCGTTTGCCCTCGGATTTACAAAAGAACAGGTGAATCAAACAATCACATCATCAATGGTTTTTTCACTTGCACCTTCTTTAGCGATTCTCATCGGTTTAGTTGCACTTTCCAAAGTTTTTGGTTCGATGATTGCAGGGATGAGATTAGCCACATTAGGTGCAGTCACCTATGAGCTTCCCGCAGCAATCAACGTGATCAGTGGCGTCTTTGGACGACAGATTGGTGATGTGCTGACCCCTGAAATGGTGATTACTGCTGTTTGGGTTATGACATTAGGTTGTCTACCTCCACTCATTATCATCCCCTTCTTCTTTAAGAAGATGAGCTCTAAAATGGTTGATTTAAGAGAAAAAGATCAAAAATGGAATCAGATTCTCATGGATGCACTGTTCTTAGGGATGATTTCAGCATTCTCTGGTTACATTTTAGCCCCTAAAGAAGTTGAAGGAGACACTCCTTATATTTCTGTATTAGGCATTCTTGTTTTCGCAACTTCTGCCATACTTATTATGGTTCTTGGCTATCTCATGAAAAAATATAAATGGGAATGGCTTAAAAACTATGCTTTGCCCGTATCGATGGTGATTGCGATGGCACTCGCAATCGTTTATGCTGGATGGGGGGTACGTTAACATGAAAAGAACTTATCAAGATCAACTCCATGTTGAAGGACGTTTATGGATGCTTGGTGCACTCTTTCTCTTTATTAGTGCTCCACTTATCTTAAGTTTAGGTACTGGTGTATGGCCAACATTCGAACATTTTTTACCAGGATTTTTTGCAACCGCAGTCATCTTCTGGCCAGTGACAACCATCGAGGTTTTTACATTCAGTCCGATGCTCGGTTCTGGATCAACCTATTTAGCCTTTGTTACCGGGAATTTAACGAGTCTTAAAGTCCCTGCAGCACTCAATGCTCAAGATGCGCTAGGAGTTCAAAAAGGAACTGATGAAGGTGATGTCATCTCGACACTTGCTGTAGCATCCTCATCGATTATCACGACTCTCATCATTTTTATGGGTGCATTACTCATTATTCCACTCAGTCCACTCCTTGAATCCCCTGCATTAAAACCAGCATTTGATAACATCATCCCAGCACTCTTTGGTGCACTTGGTATTGTTTACATTGCAAAACGTATCAAGATTGCCATTCTTCCTTTGATCGTGATGTTGATTTTCTTTCCACTTGTTCCAGGTAGTGGTGGATTAGTAGGTATCATGGTCCCCGTTGGTGTTGTGATCTCGATTATTATCGCACGCGTTCTTTATAAGAAGGGAATGATTTCCTGATGGAATGGTTGTATCTTCTTCTGATCATCCCAGTGGTGATCATCATCGCAATCTATCGAACGCTAACCTATCGATCAAATGCATTTCCAGAAATGAGAAAATGGCATGAATTTGATAAAGATCGCACTGTAAAATCCTTATCAACGATGATTAGTTTTCCTACCGTTTCTTATGCTGATCATGAGAAAGAAAACAAGGAAGCATTTATTCAGTTTCGAGAATTTATCAAATCGAATTATCCCTTCATCATGGAAAAAGCAACCTATGAAGACATCGAACGCGGTATGCTTTTTAAAATCCCTGGTTTATCATCTGAACAACCGGTTGTTCTGATGTCTCATTATGATGTTGTTCCTGTTCAAGAAGGATGGAAAAAAGATGCCTTTTCAGGTGAAATCAGTGACACTCATGTCTATGGAAGAGGAACCCTTGATACAAAGTCAACCTTAAATGCCATCATGGAATCCGTTGAATATGTATTATCCAAGGGTAAAGTCTTTAAGAATGATCTCTATTTAGCCTTTTCAGGAGATGAAGAAATCTTTGGACCTTCTGCTCCAGCCATTAAAAATGTTCTTAAAGCACGAGGTGTGACACCTTATCTTGTTTTAGATGAAGGCGGAGCAATCGTTTCCAAGATGTTTCCTGGCGTGAAGGAAAAAGCTGCTGTTGTCGGTATCGCAGAAAAAGGATTCATGAATGTTAAACTCATCGCAACATCTAAAGGTGGTCATGCATCAACTCCTCCAAAGAATAGTCCTGTTACCGATTTAGCTCAAGCGGTTAAAAAGTTAAATAATCATCCAAGTTTTCGACTCAAAATGACACAACCTGTCAAACAACTCTTTGATACACTCGCTCCCCATTCGACATCGTTTGGAATTAAAATGCTATTTGCTAATCGGTGGTTATTCATGCCGGTGATCACATTAATAGCGAAGATTTCAGGTGGTGAATTCCTTTCGATGTTTAAGACTACACAAGCATTCACCTTAGCTGAAGGAAGTAAGGCCATTAACGTACTTCCCTCAGAAGCATCCATCGGTATCAATTACCGGTTAAGACCAGGTGAAACATCTGCACGCGTTTTAAAAAGAATAAATAAAATTATCCATAATCCTCGGATTCAAGTTGAAGCGATTGCTGTATCTGAAGCTACCCCTATCAGTCCTGTTGACGATGCTTTCAATATGGTAAGAAAAGCAATCAATCTCACATGGCCTGAAGTGATTGTCGCTCCATATCTTATGGTAGCAACAACCGATTCAAGACATTACCATGAAATATCAGACCATGTGTATAAGTTTTCGCCGATGGATGTATCAAAAGCTGATTTAGCTAAAATTCATGGGTATGATGAAGACATTTCGATTGATAATGTGATTCATGGAGTCAATTTTTATATTAATTTGCTTGAACAATTATAGTTGTTAAAAAGCCCTCATTTCTGGGGGCTTTTATATGCAAAAGAAAAGCCAGTAGGGAAAACCTGCTGGCTTTACAGCTTAGTAATTTTAATCAAGAAGATCAACTATCGTTGTTCTCTTCAATCTTAATCTAGTTGCACCATCCATGACATAGTCAGAATCCGTTAAGAATGGATTAGAGTTTGTTGGATCAAGGGTCTTAGAAATTAAGTAATAAATGATAGTATTTGCATCACTTTCAGGCATAACTGTTGCTTCAACCAAGTTCTCTAGATCTTGAGCTGTCTTACCAGTTAGATTTGCTGTTGTCATGCTTCCCAAATCAGCAACTGAATCAATTCCTAATATTGCCATTGATTCTGAAATATGTTGCATTTCAGTAATCTTAATGTCATAAATGACAGGTGAACCAGGTAATCCTGGATCGTAGTTTCTAGCATTAATATCCGTTACATGTGATGGTTCAGTATCAATGAGTGAATCATTTATACCCTTAGAAATCAAACGGTATACAATTAAGCCATCAATTGCAATTAGATCTGTAATTAAATTTCCACTAAACGCATTTGGATCAAGTATGTTATTAACTACATAAAGCACTGTTAATGAGTCATTACCAATATCGCTTGGTGTATCTGATGTGTCTCTAATAGCTTTCAACGCTGCAACTAAACCTTCAATTTCAGCATGTAACAAATCGTTATCATTTCTATATGCCGTTGTTGGTACACCATAATCATGACCACTTCTGACATCAGTCACTGCAGAAATCATTGGAGCTGATAAGATATGAACAACGATGGGTGAGAATCCTAATGGATAGTTCACAAGATCAGTCGTACCAATTGCAACCACTAAGTCGAGATCAGCAAATGTTAATTGTGCCATACCAATGCCACCTGCACCACTTGTGCCGATACCTAAGATATCAAGTGCTTCTAATAGAGCATCAATTTCAGCACGGATAATATCGGTCTTCAGAACATCATCTTCATAGGATTCATCAGGAATATCATCTGATCCTAAACCATCAATAATCGCATTACTGATCAAACGGTTCAAGATAATCGAGTTTTCATCAAATGATTGTAAGGTCGATACACTTAATGTTGATTCAGTCACAACAATATTCGTCACTAACATGTCTTCATCATTACCAGAAAGAATCAACAATGCATCAATCATATAACCGATTTCATCATTAGTTAAACGTAAGTTAGGATCACTATTGATATATGCTGTCACACGAATCTTCGGTGCAGTTAACATATCAACGATCGAATCAGAAATAATTTGTTTAATGATCACAGAATCGTTGGTCTTCAAATCTTGTGTTTGACCGACGGTCACATTGATCGAAATATCAGAAACCTTCACTAAATCAACATCAGCTAATGGATCAAGTGGATCATAAGCTAAGATGCGTAATGCATCAACCATGTCACTGATTTCAGCAGGTTTCAGTAAGTTGCCTGGCGTATCATCAATATAGGCATCATCAGGAACCTTCGCTAAACCAACCGCATCAATAATGGAATCACTGATGAGTTGCTTCATAATCAAGGAGTTCGATAACGTTAAGTCATTGAGTTGTCCAATGGTGATATCCGTAGAAATCGCTGAAACGAGAAGTGATTCATTACCATCGGCTAAGATCAATAACGCATCAATCATATGGTTGATTTCTGTATCTGTTAAACGTTCCTTCGTGATTTCATCAATATAAGCGTCATCAGGGATGGTTGCTGTTAAGCCAACGCTATCGACGATGGCATCACTGATTAACTGACGGATAATGAGTGATTGATTGAGTTTCAAATCTTGAGTCTGTCCAACGGTAACATCGGTTGAAATATTACTGATCAAGACATCGGGATCGTTATTCGCTAAGATGAGAAGTGCATCGATCATTTCATCCATTTCAGTATCCGTTAAGGTGACCTTTGTTACTGGATTCATATATGCATCATCAGGAATCGTTGAGGTTGATAATGCATCAACAATCGCTTCAGAAATGAGTTGGTTAATGATAACAGATGCATTATCATTGAGTTCTTGTGTCATACCTACCGTCGGATTAACCGAAACTGCAGAGACTTTGATGTGATCACGGTCACCTGGAAGAACGCTACCTGCCAAGACTTCAAGTGCTAAGATCATGTTGTCGATTTCAGCTGCCTTTAGTTGATTACCTGGGGTATCATTGACATATGCTGTATCTGGGAAGTAATTAAGCTGGACAGAATCCACGATGGAATCGGTAATCAAACGTTGAATGATAATCGATGTTGAATCGGATAATGTCTTTAATTGTCCAATCGTGACATCGGTTGGAACATTAACAACAAGCATATCATCATCGCCATCGGCAAGCACATAAAGTGCATCAATCATGTTATCAATTTCGCTATCCTTTAAGATCACTTTGGTGATTGGATTGACATAAGCTTCATCGGGGATTGTGTTTGTTACAGATAACGTGTCCACGATCTTATCACTGATCAATTGATTGATAATTAAGCTTGTGTTTTCCTTTAAGCTTTGGGTCTGACCAACAGTGACATTTGTTGATATGGATGCGACGGGTAGATTTGGATTTTCATCGGATAATTCATAGAGCGCATCAATCATTTCACTGATTTCATCGGTGGTTAACATCGTTGGGTAAGTGGTATCATATGCTTCAGCTGGGAAGACAACGGTTAAACTGAGCACATCTTCAATATTATCGGTGATGAGCTGACGAATGATGAGTGATTGATTCGTCTTGAGATTTTGAGTTTGGCCAACCGTGACATCGGTGGAAATACTTGCAACCGGCAGGTTGAGATCGCCATCGGCGAGCACAACAAGTGCATCAATCATTTCACTGATTTCAGTTGTGGTTAACATCGTGGGTTGTAAATCATCATAGGCGTCCGCATGAATCGACACAGTTGCACCTAAAACATCCTCGATATTATCGGTGATCAGTTGACGAATGATGAGCGATGAATTGGTCTTCAAACCTTGGGTTTGTCCAACCGTGACATCGGTAGAAATACTTGCGACGGGTAGATCTAAATCATTATCCGCAAGAACGACGAGTGCATCAATCATTTCATTGATTTCAGCAGTCGTTAACATCGTGGGCTGGAGTGGATCATAAGCATCATCAGGAATCACAACCGTGACACCTAAAACATCGACGATGTTATCTGTGATGAGTTGACGTATGATCAGAGATGAATTGGTCTTTAAACCTTGAGTTTGACCTACGGTGACATCGGTTGAAATACTTGCGACGGGTAGATTGAGATCATTATCAGCAAGGACGACAAGTGCATCGATCATTTCACTGATTTCAGTTGAAGTAAACATCGTGGGTTGCAGTGGGTCATATGCATCATCTGGTATCGTCATTGTGACACCTAAAACATCCACGATATTGTCGGTGATGAGTTGGCGAATGATGAGTGATGTACTATCCTGTAAATCTTGAACTTGACCTACGGTCACATCGGTTGAAATCATCGCAACAGGTAATGCATCATTCTCATTGGCGAGAATATAGAGTGCATCAATCATTTCATTGATTTCAGTTGTGGTTAACATCGTCGGTTCTAGATCATCATAAGCATCAGCAGGAATCGATCCAGCACCTAAAATGTCAATGATATTATCGGAGATTAACTGGCGAATAATGAGTGATGTATTTGTCTTTAAGCCTTGAGTTTGACCTACAGTGACATCCGTCGAAATCGATGCAACAGGTAAGTTCAAATCATTATCTGCAAGAACAACCATCGCATCAATCATTTGATTGATTTCTTCGTTCTTGAGTCTTGTCTTTTCAACATCAACATAAGCATTATCTGGAACAACAACCACGCTAGACAATGCAGAAATAATATTATCGGAAACTAATTGTTTAATCAAATAGGAATTATTTGTCTTTAATTCAACAGCTTGTCCTACTTTCACATCCATTGAAATATCAGTGATCAATGAATTTGGATCATGATTTGCCAAAATGTTTAACGCATCAATGATTTCAGCAAGTTCTGCATCCGATAATCTTCTTAAAGGATCTGCTTGAGTCGTGCTTAATAAGACAACACCAGAACTTGATGCAAGAGGATTGAGAGCTTCTTCTGGAATGTTACTTGCATTGATGGCATCGATGATCGCATCGGATAACATTTGCTTGATCGTCGCTGAACCTGTATCTGTTAAATCGAGATCATTGACTTGACCCACCGTTAATGTATCAATTTGATTAGCAATTTGAGTAACTGGTGTGTCAGGATCACCTGAAATCACAGCGAGTGCAGCCACAATCGCATCCAATTCTTCTTGTGTTAATAGACCGACACTTTCGTAAGCATCATCTGGTACATTTTCTGCACCCAACGCTTGAATGATTGCATCAGATAAGAGCGACTGAACAATTGCAGAATTGGTTTGATCGAGTAAGTCTTGAATTTGAGCAATCGTAATGGTATCTGGATCGGGTGCTTGACCTGTACCCAAATTAAAGATGTCAAGTGCAACAAAGATATCACTGATTTCACTCTTCTTCACCATACCTGCATATTCACCAGCAGTTTCAAGTGCCGTTGAAGGAATGGTGAAACTTGTTTCGGACTTGAGCATTAAATCAATGAATGTGTATAAATAATTGGATTCTAGAACTTCGGTGATTTCTGCACTGGTCTTTGATGTAATCGTATCGATGGATATGTTATTTCCATCGAGCGTCGTAATACCTAAAACCTTGAGTCCATTAAAGATGGCTGCAAACTCATCATTGGTCAAACGATCGCGACCATCAATGGTTGTATAGGTTGAAACGGGTAGCACAAAATCAACCGGTTCAAAACGGTCTGCAGAAAGTAAGTCCAAAATGGCATCCGAGGTTAAAATAATTGAAAGCTTATCTGCGATATATTTGGATGCGATAAAGCGATCAAAATCATCAACACCCGCAATATCATTTTGACCTGAAAGAGCAAGAATCGCTTCAACATCAATATCGGTTCCTCCATCCAAACCAATCAGTTTAAAGGAAACCATAATTTGACGAAGTTCAGCTTTAGAAATAATGTCTTCTTCAACGCCTGCTATTCCTTTAGCATCGCTTGGTGCGGTCATATCAAGATCAATACCATCACCAAAGGCATCACCTAAGAAACCACCGACGTAGTCACCAAAACCTTGATTTTCAAAAAGACGTCCCACAATCACATAGATAAAATCAGAATTTAAGAAGGTTGTAAAATCATCAGAAACCGCATAAGGATCGATCATACCTGGGAAGGTTTCAATGCCAATCGTACTTGGATCGCCCAGTAAACTTAAGGAAACAACGATATTTCTAAATTCTTCTTTTGGAATACGTCCGACTTCAATCGGTTCATCGTCAATGGCATTACCTAGCATCGCTGGATGAGGTGTGATATCAATGGTGATACTTCCACCACCAAATGATGTGGATAATGTATCATTGACAAAGTCATTGAGTCCATCGATTTGAAGTGCTTTATCGAGGAAGGTATACAGAATACCCGAATCAAAGAAACGGTCTAAATCATCCATACCTGCATCAAGGTTTCTTCCGATCATGTTATTCAACATTTGAGGACCAAACGATGATAGATCACCGGTACTTGTAAGCTGCAAGCTTCTCACTGAAATGAGAAGTTTACCAATCTCATCGCCCTTAACACCTTCTACATCCAAGAGTAAGGAATCAAGATCTAAGAAATCGGCAGGAGCTTGAATGAATGTTTGAGCTTCGTTGAGTTTTTGAATACCAAAACTCTTGATTTCTGGACTGAGTAAAGCTTCACTGATCACACCTTTAATCAAGGTGATATTACCAAAAGAAATGAGTGAATCATCACTTAAGTTATTATATGCAGGTAAAATGCCATCAGCAGATAGATTCGATGTCAACTCGGAAATGGTTGTATATTGCCATGTCGTGTTTAAATCATCGACTAAAATCGCTAAACCATTAATCAGTTCAACCAAAATGCCTTCTTTGAGCATAGAGCCATCGAGTGCAATATCGGGAACCTTAACGCTATAACCGCCTAAAGTAGCTTCTGTGGATGTGCCGAAAGTATCAATCACATTCTTTAATGATGATCTTAAGATCACTGAACTATCCAAACTGCCAAATGTTTCATCAGCCTTGATTGGATCAGCAAATTGTGTGATGAGTTCAATGTTAGCATCTGTTGGTGCAGCGGTGAATGCCATCACATCGTGATAGGAAAGTGTGAGTACGGTTGAACCTTCAAAGGATGCTGCTAAGTCGAAGACAGCACCTAAGAGAGCAGTAAGTTCATCTTTCCATGCTTCAGATTCAGGGGATGCATCAAGAAGTGATTGAGGAACACTCAAATACTGACTCATCGCTGGGTCATTTGCGTAATACTTAGCATTAAATGCAATATTTGCGAGTAATAATTCTGAATGGTTATTGTCTACTGTTGGCAAGAGATAGGATCTAAACTCATCATCCGCAAACAGTGGTGCAAAATCAATCTCTTCATAAGTTGGATAGAGTGGTTTTTGTTCACTCACGTATTTTGCAACATAATAACCTAGACCAAGAATGGATCCAATATCAGACCCTAATGAAACCGTATCAGGAACATAAATCTGTGCAATGCCCATGGTATCTCGAACATACTCTAAACCTGATTGACCCACACGATTGATCAGTTGAAGACTTTCAAAGGATGTTTTCAGTTCTTCAAATTGAGTATTGGTTAATGTACCAAAGCCAGAGAATAATTCAAATTTGGATTCAGTAGTCATACCACTGAAGTTCGCGATTTCTGAAGCATTCGTAAAGATATACATTTTTTCAACAATATCTAAGATGGTATTGATTTCTTGGCCAACATTAAAATCAACAACACCTGAGTCAGGATCTGAGATCAATGCTTCTTGTACAATACCAGCAATGGTTTGGTCGGAGACAAAACGTTCAACTAAGATCGGTGCTGCTAGTTCAAGTGCAGCATTCACAAGGGCACTTTCTTCAAAGATCTTACCGACGATTACTCTTACATTATCCATGTTGTTGACGACGACATCATCAACAAACGCTAGATAATCAGGATTATCACCAAGTAATTGAACAACACCCAATTGAACAGCAGTCTTATAAATATCACCAACATTCAAGATTTCGGCTTGCCAATCAATTTCAGAAAGTGCAGTTTCTAATTCACCAGCAAGTGTTTCATCGACTAAATCACCGACTTGTGTATAAAGCGCATAATCAACACCGACGGGTATTGTATTGATTAATAATTCAAGATCAACAATCTTTTCTAAAAGATTATCAATCCATTCTTCATTTTGAGCAGCAAGAAAAGCCTCAGGATCTGAGGTCGATATGAGCTGTCTTAAGTTCACATCACCAAATTCATCGGTATAGATCGATTCAATAAGGAGTGCTAAACGTGCAAATTCACCGTCTTCACCATTGAAGAAGCTTTCACTTTCTATCAAGAATGCTAAACGATCTTCAAGATAAGCTTGTCTTTCTTCAGGAGCAATCCATGTGAGTTGATCTTGCACCGCTTGAAGGGTTGTTGCATATTCAGCACCTACTGAAACTAAGTCGAGGAGTTGAATATTACCGATTGCTCGAATAACGTCTGCTAATAGAACACCTTGTTCAGGTGTTAAATCAAGGAGTAAATTGGGGTCAGACATATACGTTTGGAGTTCTTCGACTGATCCAAATGCTAATACTGCGTTAATAATGGCTTGTATATTATCAAACTCACCATTCCAATCGATTGCTTGAAGTTGTTCTAGTCCAACTTCTGCCATTTCTTCGGTGATGCCTGCGGGTAAGCTATCTTTGAATTGATCATATCCAAAGGCTGCAGCTGTTGGAATCATGTAGGCAATTAAGTCTGAATTCTTTAAATAATTAAAGACGACATCGACATCAGCGAGTTTTTCTTCATTGAGTTGAGATAAGTCAAATCCATCATCGAGATATCCTCCATCATAGACAGTACGCGTAATTTGAAGGATGCCTTCCATTTCGTTGATCCAATTGATGTCAGTGACTTGATCGCCTTGTTTAACTTGTGTTGTAAAAAGACGATCAAAGATATAGCGATCCAAAGGTTTTCCTGAAATGGTGATTTGTTTGACCATCGCACCTAAACCTTGGGCATTCATTTCATCGATTTGAGCTAAGTAATCATCCACCATATCACCCATACCCTCAAAACCAGGTAAACCGATGGCGAGTGGTGTTGCATCTTGACCCTGATGGGTCTGTTGGGTTGTATCGACGGTAAGGAAACCGGAAATAATCAAAAGCGGTAATAACATGATAAAAGCAACCAAAAGACCTTGAAGGGATCCCATAAATCCACCAACAAAACGACCTAAGAATGTTTTCTTTAATCGCTTTGAGGGGACAAACTTCTTTTTCCCTTCAGACATTGATTGCTCTTCATACTTTTCATTTTGACGTCTTAATAATGCTTTTTTAATACCAAAACTCCAGATAGGTCTAAAAATGATGAGTGTCAATAGACCTTTAACCAGTGGGTAAAGAATAATGAAACCAGTAATACGAAGGATCAAATCCACGACTGCAATGGCAAACGCGGCTAAAACAGGATCAGCTGCATAGGTCATCACTTGTGCAGGAATGATTCCACCCGCATAACCATTGATCATGTCTAATAGACTCACCAGTGTAAATGTATCCGATAAAATCAAGTTGAGTGAGATGAATGAGATCAAAAACAAACTAATAAAGGTCGTGATAAACGCGACGATCGTAAAGTAAGTCGACTTGGAACCTCCCCTCAAAAACCCCAGTAGGAAGTATATCACGACATAGAAGCCGACGATACCCCATTGGAGAATCAGTAATGATGGTAATGATGGCATAAAGATCCCGCCTTTCTCATTCAATTGGTTATCATCATTTTATCAAAAAAGACGCTATAACTCAATGAATTAAACTATGTTTACTTCATCATAGCACCATTCATAGGGTTGCGTCTTCTATTTCTTATAAATTTCGTTCAGGATTGACGTGAACCATGCAATGAATCACATCTGGGAAAACATCTTCAACACGATGATGAACTGTTTCTGCGATTTTGTGTGCGTGCTCTAAGGTGTGAGATGAACGCACGGAGATTTCAACATCGACATAACGCTGTGTCATGTGTTTTCTAACCTTAAGATCATCAACTTTTAAGACACCTTCAATGGAGAGGATGACACCATAGATGGATTTGATTTCATCTTTGGATGGTGCTTGATCGGTTAAAAATGAGACCGACTCACCAATGATCTGTATCGCAAGTCTCATAATAAAAAGACCGATAATCATTGCTGCAATATCATCAAACATGACATAGCCAAATTGAGTGATGGCTAAGCCGATGACTGAGAAGCTTGTCGCGTATACATCGATTAAATGGTTTTTCGCATCCGCTTTAATCGTTGGGCTTGCATAGCGTTCACCCACTTTGATGTAATAGCGATACAATCCCAATTTAACAAGTAAAGCAACAATCGATACTACGACCGTTAGCACATGAGGTGCTTCGCTTATGCCTGGATTGTTGATATGTCCGATGATCAATACGATGGAATCCACCATGATATATAAGGCTGTTCCGAAAAAGATGATACCTAATACAAAGTACGCGAGTCCTTCATATTTTTCGTGACCATAGGGATGGTCATAATCAGGTTTTTGAGTCGCTAATCTTAAAACGACCAAAATCATGAGACTGATGAAGACATCGGATGCTGAGTTAAGACCATCACTGACCAGTGCTGCAGCATGTCCCCAAAATCCAAATCCAAGTTTGATGGTCGCTAAAAAGAGGTTAACGATTAACCCTAATCGAACCGCTTGTAAAATCTCTTTACGTGTTTCTTTCGTCATGTGGTTTCTCCTTGTTGAGCATCTCTAGTGTCCAAATCCGATCAATGACATACGACGTTTGTTCTTTATACCTGTTCACTTTAAGTTTAAAAACAAGAACATCTTGATCGAGGTATTTCATCCACTTCTCATATGCATCAGAAAATATAGTTGCTTCTTTCTCAGTGATGCCATCACTGAGCAAGAGGAATGCCATCGGTTTTCCTTGTTTGGTTTTGATCACTTTTTTCTTCGCAATACGTGCAAACAAAAGACCATCTGAGAGGTCATCTAGATCACTCCATGTGGATAATTGATACGTCTTGATCAATGACTCATAACCGGAAAGAGGATGATACTTGAGATTAAAACCTAATGCATCCTTTTCAAATTCTCTTAACTCAGAAATACTATATTCTGGATAATCTTTGATTTGGAAATCTTGGATATAGAGTTCATATCCCGCTTGATCAATCCGTTTTGCTTCATTCATCGTTTGATGATTTAATCCAAAGTGATCAAGTGCACCTGCATGAATAAGCATTTCAACATTTTTATCGTTGATTTCTTTTTTCATACGGCGTTTAAAATCTTGATAATCTTTAAATGGGCCTTCAAGTGTTCTATTTTCGATTATCTTTTGGAGTGTGCTTCTTCCAATACTCTTGACGGCAAGTAATGGTAGGATGACGCGTCCTTCGATGTAATGATACTGATCAGTTGAACGATTGATATCAGGGGGAAGAACTGTGATATGGTGGCGTCTTAACTCTTGAATGTAATCTAAGGTCAGCGACTCGTTACCTGTCACCGATGATAAAAGAATCGTCATAAACATGGCAAAATAGTTTGCTTTAAGGTATGCCATTTGATATGCAACGAGGGCATAAGCAACACTGTGACTTCGATTGAAACCATAATCAGCAAACTTCACAATTAAATCGTAAATGCTGATCGAAACTTCTTCATTATACCCCTTTTGACCGCACTTTTCAATGAAGCGTGCGCGTTCTGTCTCTAAAATGTCCTTATCTTTCTTGGAAATCCCGCGTCTTAAAAGATCGGCTTGAGCCATGGTATAACCCGCAAATTCATGCGCGATACGCATGATTTGTTCTTGATAGACGATAATTCCATACGTTGGTTTTAAAATGGATTCAAGATGTGGGTGAAGATAAGTATAACTTTTACCGTTTCTTCTTTCGATATAATCATCGATGTTATCCATTGGACCTGGTCGATAGAGGGCTAAAATAGCAACAATATCTTCAAATGTCGTCGGTTTGAGCTTTCTTAAAACAGCACGCATTCCTGATGATTCAAGTTGAAAAATACCGGTTGTTTCTGCACGTGATAAGAGTTCAAAAGCTTTGGGATTATCCAGGGGTAAATCAGGAAGTGAAATGATATGACCTTCTTGATGCGCCATTTTGATGACATCATCAATCACGGCGAGGTTTCTAATTCCTAAAAAGTCCATTTTAAGTAAACCCAGCGATTCGAGTTCACTTGCTTCAAGTTGGCTTTGATAAAAGTGGTTAATGCCTGGTTGCAAGGGGATATGATCGAATAAATCTTGTTTGCATAAAATCATCCCCGCAGCATGAGTCCCTGTATGTCTTGGAAGACCTTCAATCTTTTTTGCAACCCTGAGTAGACGCATCATTTCAGCATCTGTTTCATCAAGATCATCATTGACCACGCGCGTGATGATCCCATTGACACGCTGTGGATCAATCTTCATCACGCGAGCAATATCACGAATCGATGAACGAAGTGCAAAACTACCAAATGTGACAATGGAAATCACGTGATGTTCGCCATATTTTTGTTTTACATACTGAAGGACCTGGTCGCGTTTGTTATCCGGAAAATCCATGTCGATATCGGGCATGGTGATACGCTCAGGATTTAAGAATCGTTCAAATAAAAGATCATATGGAATCGGATCAACATCGGTGATACCTAAACAATATGCAACAAGAGAACCTGCTGCAGATCCACGTCCTGGTCCTACTAAAATGTCGTGTGTTTTTGCATATTTCACAAAGTCATAGACGATCAAAAAGTAATCCTCATATCCCATCTTTTCTATAATCGAAAGTTCGTGGTTCAACCGTTCTTGATAAACGATCTGATTGGGATTTTTGATTTTTTTTAGTCTTTTTTGTAAGCCAACACGGGCTAATGAACGTAGGTAGGCTAACGATGTACCCTCAGAAATGGGATATGTAGGCATTTCAAAATGAGGTGGTGTGTAGATGAAATCAATGGATTTAATCACATCAGAAAGATGATCAAAGACGTAAGGATACTCGATAAAACGTCTTGATAGTTCATCTTTGGATAGTAAATGATAGGATGCATCTTCAGGGACACTTCGATCTTCACGATCAATTTTGATTAAAGCTTCATAAACCTCTTTATCCTCTGGCTTAAGATAGGATGTTTGATGAATTGGTAACATCTTGATATCACATGCTTCAGCTAATCGAAAGAGATCAGGAGCAATTTTCATTTCATCATGAAATGTATCTAATGATAATCCGAGATAGATGTCATTTAAATGTTGCTGGTAGGTGATCACCATGCGTTTCGCACCATCGATATCACCCTGATCAATCGCTTGATTAATGACTGATGATGATCCTGCAGTCACGAAGATTAATCCCTCTTGATGGGCATAGAGTGCGCTCTCATCCAGTTTATGCTCAGCTTGTAATCGCGCCAATGTCATGAGATTTTTAAAACCGAACTCATGCTTGATATATACAAAAAAAGTAGAATCGTTTAACGCTTGTTCCACTGTAATCAAAAGCCCTAAAACGGGCTTGATCTTGGTTTTTTTGGCATGTCTAAAAAGTTCCACCATACCATGGAGATTATGATCAGCTAACATCACAGCATCATAGCCTTGTTGTTGGCATGATTCGACCAATGTACTCAAGGGGATGGTGTTATTGAGCATGCTGTATGCACTTTGTAAACCAAGGATAGAAAACATAGACTCACCTACTCCTATTATACGTGAAAGATGACACTTTTCTTTAAGAAAAAAATGCCCGAGAGCATTTTTCTTAAGATTCATTAAAATGATGCGAATGATTCACCAAATACAAAGCACTTGTCTTCTTCTTCAGACGATGGTGTCGAGTTGATGCGTAATCCATTATCGAAGAGATTGGCTCCAGTTGCTTGAGTACGTTCAACCCATGCATCCATCCATTCACCTTCGCCCCAACCATAAGAACCGAATAAAGCAACTTTTTTCCCGCTTAATTGTCCTTCGACATTGGCGAAGAAGGGTTCAAATTCATCTTCTTCTAATGTTTCAACACCCATGGATGGGCATCCAAATGCGATTTTATCAAAATCATTGACGTCGCTTGGGTCAACTTGATCAACTGTTCTTAAGTCAACCGATGCTCCTGCGCTTTCTAGACCTTCTTTGATTTTTTCAGCCATGATTTCGGTATTACCAGTTCCACTCCAGTAAACCACTAATACATTTGCCATTGTGATAGTCTCCTTCTTAAATCATTAGATTTACGCCACAATTATAGTCGATTTTGCGTGTGAAGTCAAAGAAAGTAACTTAACCCTTTTTATAGATAATGTAGAGAATGACACCACCAATACATAAAATGACACCGATGGGAAGAAACGATTGAAGTTCATAAGAGGGTATCTCAGGTTCAATGGTGATCAGACGATCTTTGGTCACATAGTTACCTCTTTCATCCATAGCGACGTAAGTGACGAGGTGTCGACCTGGTTTTGATAAATCGATATGGGATGGAAAGACATATGTTTTTTGGATGAGGTGATTGTCTGATAC
>CALKAH010000269.1 GCA_937983315.1 uncultured Acholeplasmataceae bacterium
TAAGATGCTAATAATGTATAATATCAACTATTTGCACCAAACGTCAGAAAAAAAAGAACCTCATGCGAGATTCTTTGCGTTATTTATCTCTGGATACGTAAGTTCCATCGTTGGTGTTCACGATCACTTTTTCACCTTGTTCAATAAACATGGGGACTTTGATCATGTAACCGGTCTGGAGGACTGCATCCTTTAAGGCATTACCTTTGGTATCGCCTTTGACTGCAGGCATGGTTTCTGTCACTTCTAATGCAAGTTTATCGGGAAGTAAGACACCTAAGATTTCTGAATTGTTATAAAACATAACTTCAACGGATAAACCTTCATAGATGAAATTGAGTTCATGTTCAATTTGGAAATTAGGAATTTCGATTTGTTCATAGGTTTCAGTATTCATGAACACGTGATTGTTACCATCTGCATAGAGGTATTGCATCGAGATCTTATCGATTTGTGCGCGTTCTACTTTCGTTCCTGCGTTGAAAGTCACATCAGTGACTGATCCTGTTCTTAAGTTTCTCAGTTTCGTGCGAACGAATGCTCCACCCTTACCTGGTTTGACGTGTAAGAATTCAATGACAGAATAAAGATTGCCTTCGTAGAGTATGGTTTGTCCTGTTTTAAAGTCGTTTGTACTAATCATGTTAAAGCTCCTCACTGGTTTTTTGCCGTTTTCATTATACATGAATTAAGGCCATTACACAATAAAAAATGCCAAACATAAAGAAAAAAACCGCTTTTTTTAAGCGGATTTCACATGTTCTAGCACATATTCGATGGCTTCAAAATAAGATTCAATCTTTTTCCCCATAAAACATGCATCACAGACATCTTTGATATAATCGATCTGTCGAAACGATTCTCTTTGGGATAGATCAGAAAGATGAACTTCAATTTTGGGAATATTAAGAATTTCTAATGCATCCCTTAAAGCAATGGATGTATGAGTGAGTGCACCTGGATTGATGATTAAAGCATCATAGTTTTCATCGATCGCGTGATGAATGACATCAATCAGTTCTCCTTCATAATTGGATTGATAGAAGGTGAATTCAACAGAGGAGTACTCATCTGCTAACGTCTCATAGAGTTCATCTTGAGTCATCGTTCCATAGAGTTTGGGGTCACGTCTTCCAAGCATATTTAAATTGGGTCCATGGATGAGTAAAATGTTCATACCTGTTCCTCCTTGTTCAAGTAGGCAATAATCTTTTGTATGGTTTGTTCAACTGAACCTTCATTGGAAATCATCACATCTGCAAATGAAACATACTTGAGGTAACGTTCATTGTAAAGTTGATCAAGCGAGATTTTCTTGAGTAAAGGGCGCTGATAGTCTTGCTCAAGTCTTTTTCTAATAATCTCGATATCTGTATCAAGATAGACTTTTAAACCGTTCATCAGGGCTTTGTTTTCTTTAATCGTGATGATTCCACCACCACAACTGATCACATGATTGCCTTCTGGGATGTTTTTAAGAGCTTTCGTTTCAAGTTTACGAAACGTCGCTTCTCCATGTTTTTCAAAGATGTCTTCAATAAACATGAGGGCATCTTTTTCGATCATACCATCTAAATCGATATAAGTGTATTGAAGTTCTTTTGCAAGCAATCTGGCAACTGTTGTTTTTCCAGAACCTGGCATTCCAATGAGATATATATTCATCATGAACCTTCTTTTGGAGCGTGATCTCCACGACTTAGCTTAGGATAAGATATGGAAAACGCGAGAATGAGTTTGATTGCAATCCCGATATGAATGAGATCAAGATAAAGGGGAACATCTTTGATAAAGAACAATGAAACAATAACGATCATTAAAACAAGACATCCTGCTATGATCCAACTTTTAAGAGGTTGTTTTTGCATCTGAACGATCACACAAGAAGCTAAAATCATCGCATAAATGGAAAGCCCCGTAATCAACGTCATCGGAGTCAATAATGCTAAAACAATGGGATAAATATGAATAATGGCAAACCATCGTTTTAGTCTGGGATGATTGAGATAATACGTTTTCGTTCCAAAACTAAAATTTGCAATGATTCCAGCAAATACATCAAACGTGATGATGTAAATCCAAAGCTGAAATTGAATAGGAATTGTCGTTAAAGCATCTTGTCCAATGACAGGTAATAAAAGGGTTGCCATCAATCCTGACAAAAGTGCTAAAATCAACGTCCATAACGTTGTTTCTTCTCCGAAAAGTTCGTGGAAAAATCGTGGCATCTTGATCTTCATGATTGACCTCTCATATATGAATCAATGAGTGCTTTTGCATCTTCAAAGAGTGTAAGTGAAGATGCATCGAGAACCATGGGATGCATCTGATTGATAAAATATGTTTTTTGTTTTTTGGCTAATGTCTTGGACGCTTTAATAATCTTTTCTTTCATCTCAGTTTCACTGAGTTCACCGCGAAGATACGATTCAATTTCGCGATAGCCAATCGCATGGATGGAAATCCCTTGACTCAGTAACCCTTTGACTTCATCGATAAATCCATCTTCAAGTTGCTTGTTTAACCTTGTCCACAACCGTTCTTCTAATATATCTCGTTTGAGATCAAGATAGATGATCAGTGGTTGGTAGAGTTTTTCATCTTTTTTATTTTTTTGTGAACGTGGTGTTCCAGCAAGTGCTTGTTCAAGTGCTCTTAAGAGTCGTCTTCGATTATTGACATCAATGATGATTTCAGGATCATGTTGAATCAATTGTTCATAAAGTTCAAGATTGGATAGATGATCTCTAGATCTGTCAAAATCATCATGTCTTTTTTCTTCAACGAATTCGTAATTGCTGATGGCTGCATTGATATAAAAACCTGTCCCGCCCACAATCATGGGATGTTCGATTGTTTCAAGGAGATGTCTTGCATCGGTTTGGAAATCATAGACACTGTATGGGTTTTTAGGATCTCTGATATCAAGAAGATGATGTTTAATACCTTGCATCTCAGTAGGCTTGATTTTTGCTGATCCGATATCAAGTCCTTGATAAACTTGGACAGAATCACCATTGATAATCTCAAAACCATAATGTTTAGCGAGTTGAATCGATAATCCCGTTTTTCCGGATGCTGTGGGTCCTACTAAGATCACGAATTTTTTCATTTAAACCACCCGCTTAAACATACGTTCGATGTCATAATGTGAAAGTTTGATCATGGTTGGACGACCGTGTGGACAGTGATAGGGATTTTGACATACTTGGAGTTGTTTGATCAGCGCGTGAACTTCCGCATGCGATAATGCATGGTTTGCCTTAATGGCTCCTTTACAACTGATATCTTTTGCCAGTGTATCTCTTAATTTATCCATCTGAATCGTATCGGTTTCATCAAGCATCGTTAAGCACGATTCCAGAGCAAGTTCAATCTCTTCATCTCTTAACCATGTAGGGATTTCTGTGATTTGAAGATCAGAAGAGAAAGACAATCCTACCTCCTGAAGTTCTGCAAGATGCGCACGAATCAAGATGCGATCTTGATCAGTAATGTCAAGGGGTCTGTCGATTAACATCAGTTTTCTTGCTTTTTTAGGATGCGATAGTGCATGAACATAGTGTTCATAACGTACACGTTCTGCTGCTGCGTGTTGATCCACTAAGAACATACCTTCTTCATTTTGAAAAATGAGATATGTTCCAGAGAATATCCCAATATAATCCATATCAGGTAGTTTATGTGAACTCAGTTTTTCTTCTTCAAGAGAGATGTTGTGTTCAACCACATCTTGAAACTCAAATTGAAGTGGTGTGTAGTTTTCTTGTTCAATTTTATCTTTAATGACATCTTGACCTTCAACGATCTCATGTTTTTCCATGAGAAGTGCACGTTTAACAAAGTTTTCGATGTGATAGGCTAAGATCATCTCATTCACAAATTTCACTTCATATTTTTGTGGATGAACATTGACATCAAGAAGTGAGGGATCAATCTCAATATGAATCAGTGCAATCGGATATTTACCGACCATCATAAATGAATGGTAGCCTTCAATCACGGATTGAATAAGTGCGTAGTTTTTGATATAACGACCATTGACGAAAATCGAAATATCTTTTTTACGTGAACGCGCAATCGATGGTGCTAATAAATAGCCACTGATTTTCATCTTTTGAACGGTTTCGTTGAAAACGATCATACCTTTCGTCATACGAGGACCATAAATATGATCAATCAATTGATAAAAATTGCCGTTTCCATATGTTTCTTTGACTTTTTTTCCATCCATCAAGAGCGAAAAACGAATATCTGGATTGGCAAGTGCTATCCGATCAAAAATATCGATGATTTGCATCTTTTCAGCGACATCGCTTTTAATGTATTTGAAGCGTGCTGGGGTATTAAAGAACAAATCAGAAACTTCAACAACAGTTCCCTTGTTCAATGAGATCGGAAGAGCACACGTCTGAACTCCAGTCACCGAATACGATC
>CALKAH010000270.1 GCA_937983315.1 uncultured Acholeplasmataceae bacterium
TGCTTGATAGTTATTTCTGATCAAATCCAAATTGAGAAGTTTCACACCTCGTGTTGCAACATATCCAATGATAAGCGATAAGATAACAAGTGATAATAAGGCCGAACCATATGTGATGAATTGTAGAATAAAATCCTTGACTTTGCGTTTATTTGACATGGACATTTCCTACCTTTCGCTTGATGAAATTCAATGTAAAATTCGTGAGTAAAATCACAATCATTAAAACAATACCTACTGAAAAGCGTATATCATAATCAAGACCTGCTGATTCTTTCATTCCTTCGAGCATGGTCGTTGTTAATGTCGAAGTTGTATCCAAAAGATGAAATGATAACCCTGATCTTCTTCCACCCGAAACGAGTGATATCGCGGTAGCCTCACCTAACGCACGACCAACTCCTAAAATCGCAGATGTAAAAATTCCCGATTTAGCAGCAGCTAATACAACTTTAAAGTTTGTTTGTGTCGGGCTTGCCCCAAGTGCTAAAGAACCATGAATTAACGTTTTATCAACCGAACGAATGGCGACTTCAGAAACCGTCGTAATGGTGGGAATTGTCATGAGTGCTAAAATAATAATAGCCGACAAAACAGAGTTTCCACCTTTGGATTGATATCCAAATAAAGATGAAAAATCATAGACAATCTGCAAGATAACCCCAGCACCAAACAAACCATAAATGATGGATGGAATCGATGCAAGCATCTCAACAACGGTACGGAGTAGTTCCGCTAACTTCTTAGGTGCAATCTTAGCGATAAAAAGGGCTGTGAGAACACCGACCGGAAATGAAATCATCAGTGATAAAAAGACAACATAAATGGTTTGAATGATTATAAAACCAACACTATATAAATTGGATTGAAACGTGGGACCAATCAACCATGTATTTCCCGTTAAAAAGGGGATGAGTGGCACAGCACCTAATCCACCATTAGTCGTGATGAAGGGGGTAATCCCTTTGACAAGGATAACCCCAGCGATGACGAAAATGAATGATGCAGATAAGATTGCTAATACCTGTAAAATCCCTTTGACGGATTGATCAACAAGCGCGTTTTTTTGCCATTTTTTCTTTGTGAGTACAAGCACGTGATTCTCTCCTTTCAAAGACAAGAAGGGACCCTAGGATCCCTTGTTACATGTTATGCGTGGGGTACATCTGCCCAGGTAGAGTAAGTCCCATCATAAATCTTTTTGAGAGTATCAGCTGTCATATTCGAAATGGGATTATTCTGATGAACAATAGCGACAATCGCATCCCATGCAAGTTGACCATATTGTGATACTGTGACATTGGCAAGTTCAGTTGTTGTGAAGAGGCGTGATGCAAATCCAACATCTTTACCTACGGTTTGATCTTTTGTATCACCATTGGTACGCTTCCAACCATCACCAGAACCGGTATGATCGTGTTCTGCAACGAAGTTACCCGCTTTTGCTGTGAATGCTGCAGTGAGTGCTTCTGCAACCTTTTGAATGGAGTCAGATCCTCCGAAACGAACAGTGATTGATGCATTGTTTTGTTGAGTAATGGGATGATTAGCTTTAATAGAATCCCATGTTGTCGTGGTTGGTAGTGCAATCGCACCAGCATTGTTGATTATATCAGATGCATCGGTTGTTCCAAGGAAGGCTACGAACGCTTCTACGAGTTGTTCAACTTCTGTGGATGGATAATCACCAGCTGCACGAACCATCCAGTTAAATGGACGCTTCAACCCATACGTATTATTGATGACATTCGCTTCGGTTGGTGCAACTCCTTCAAAACTTAATCCTTTAATGGTATTGTTTACGGAGGAAAGGGAAACGTAACCGATGCCATATTCATCTATGGACATCGCATTAAGGATGGCGGTGTTATCCTTGATGACGAAGCCAGTGACTAATACATCATCACTTTTAGCTGCTGCACCAAATCCGATGCCATTCATAAATCCATCACGCGTTCCTGAGGTGGTATCACGTGTATAAACTGTAATATTGCTTTCTACATCAAACGTTGGTTCTTCTGGTGTATTTGTGCATGCTGCAAGTGTGAACACCATCAGAATGAAGGCCAATAAACCGATTTTTTTCATGTCAAATCTCCTTTTTTTATTTTCCACCTTCATTATAGAGATTTGAGAAAATTCGTGAAATCATAAATCAGTAAGGCTATTGTAAATAACTTGTAAAAAAAGAGACCCTGAGGTCTCGGTTGATTAAGAGTTGACAAGAGAAATGGTTATTTCCCCATTTTTTTATTCATGTTGCGATAAGCAAAGTAAAGAAGAACAAAACCTAATAAGAGGGTTAATAACATCAAGATCACCATAGAAACAGGTTGTCCAAAGACGCCAATTTCCTGCGTTCCATAAAACACATTCAGATTTTCTACCACCACAGGAGGTAATTCTTGGTAAGGTTCATTCAAAATGACTTGTTTGAGTAAAATCGTCATGTGCGTAAAAGGAACAACGGATGCCACATATGCCATCGATTTTCCTAAAACAAAAAGGGGCATATAGATTCCACTGATAAATCCGATCAGTGTTCCAAGGACACCTGATAGTGCACCAAATGCATTGACTGATTTTAAGATCGTTGTCAAAAAGATCATCAACGTTGCAGAGATAAACGTGAAGTAAACAATTAATCCTGATACTTTTAAGATCGTCAAAAATGAATACCAGTATCCAGAAAAGATCCCGACATAAAGAAAAGTTAAGATCCACATGAAAAGCGTAAGCACAGAGGTGACCAAAATCGATGTGATATAGTAAGAAAGAAT
>CALKAH010000271.1 GCA_937983315.1 uncultured Acholeplasmataceae bacterium
ACCACCGAGATCTACACTCTTTCCCTACACGACGCTCTTCCGATCTTATAATATTACAACACCTAATGGTTTAGCAACATCTCTCACAACCACACAGTTACGATCATCGAATGCTGCGTTAGGTAGTGATTGGTACTATTATCCTGCTGAAAATGATCCCAATCCGAAGTATCCATCGACCTTTGGTCTAGAGTTAATGACAACACCACAAGTGATTACCTTATCACAAACGCCAGGTGATTCTGTGACGTTAAATTCCTATTATGTCATCGATAATGCGCTTGACTTTATTGCATTCTCAAAGATGCTTAATTATACAAGAGAAGCAGGTCTTACTCCCTTCCGTGAAATGAATTATGTTGTCACCGGGGATATTGATTTAAGAAGTGTTTCAGCAAACTCCTATCAAACACCTTCGATTGAATTTGGTGGAACTTTAACAGGTATTGACAATGAAACATTTATTTATGGGCTAGAAATCATCAATGGATATGCACAAGAATCCTATTATTCAGGTCTTTTTAGTGTCTTACTTGGTCATGTCTACAATTTGATTTTTTACAGTTCATCCATTACACTCACTGAAACTGATAGTTTTGCAGGTGTACCTACTTATGTTGGCATGATTGCGGGTTACATGAATGATGGAGAAATTCGTAATGTCTTAGTTGATGTGACAATTGATTTAGGTCATGCAACACTGGGTGAACTTCATGTAGGTGGATTGATTGGTCAAGGTTCAGGTATGATGAGAGGAATTTATGCTGAAGGGTTCATCAACGGACAAACCGATCACATCTATCGCACCGATATTTTAATTAATCCAAGTTATCACATGGGTGGAGTCATTGGAAGTGCTAATAGTCAAAAACTTGTATTACTCGATGCATACTCAAACATGGATATCGATGGTATTGGAACCACATCAACAGGCATCAATTCATCGGTTGCACCACGGTTTTATATGGGTGGTGTGATTGGTTATGTTGAAAATACAATCAACCAAGAACATGTTTTAGGCATGTTGACATTTGGTGGAACTCTCGATGCAAAACAACTCATCACACCACAAGTTGAAACCTATTATATGGGGGGTGTGATTGGTCAATCAACGGGTGTAGCTTATGTTTTTTCTGAATCTTTTGGACAATTTTACAATAAAGGAACTATTCGTGTCATCGATCGCGGTACAGATCGGAAGAGCGTCGTGTAGGGAAAGAGTGTAGATCTCGGTGGT
>CALKAH010000272.1 GCA_937983315.1 uncultured Acholeplasmataceae bacterium
TTCCAGATCCCGATTGGACCATCGAAGAATATACCGATTTTGTTGAATCAGCAGATATGACCAATTTCTGGGGCGCAATGGATACACCATTTAGCTTTATTTTCACTGGAACAACAACGCTCGCGCAATCACTTGCGAACTATCCAGGTACTGGTGCACACATCAACCTTAACTCCAATGAAGTTAAAGCATTGATCCCCTACATTTCCCAATGGGCAGAATCTTCAATCTGGGGTCTTCAAGCTGCAGGACAAGTTCCAACACAAGTTATGAATGACAACTGGTGGTGGGGATTCAAGTTCTTCATCGAAAACAAGATTTTAACACTCGATGGCGACCCATGGATGATGGGCGATGCTGCAAACCCAACTGAAGGTCACTGGGGTGCTGCGAAGTCTAATGATTGGGATATTTATCCAAGACCATCTACACCTTATCAACCCAATACCGTTGGTGTTGTTCTAGACCCACTTGCAGTGTATAACTATGCAATGGAAGATGGCAATGCTGAAGTAACCGAAGAAGAAGCATTGAAACTCAAGATCGCGTACACCTTCGCAAGTTTCTGGGTTGGTGACACACGTGCTTGGGAAGCAAGAGCTGCTCAAGAATTCAAAGATGGCGAAGCTCTCAAATCTGCAATGAATGACTCACTCCCATTAGTAACTGGTGATGCATTCGACGAACAAATGGAAATTTGGTATTCAACACCAATCCATGCTCGTTTTGCTGATGAAGCGAAGATGCCAGGTTGGCAGAAAGTTCTTGAAATCTGGGAATCTGGACAAGTATGGGACGTTTCTGACAAGGCTTATCCATGGACATATGACAATGAAGGTACACGTTCACCCATCCTTTATGAATGGTCGAACATTTATAACCCAGCAGTTGTTACCGGTGACCCTGCTGCAACTTCACCACTCAGACATGAAGCTGCTTGGACACCAACAGTTCTTGCTAAGTTAGGTCAATGGAATACAGCGATTAACTCTCGTTACATTGAAGCAGAAGATGAACTCCGTGCAGGCCTCAAGCAATTCTACGGATTAACAGACGAAGATTTCGAATAAACCAAATCGATTTCAATTGAATGAAGGCACCGGA
>CALKAH010000273.1 GCA_937983315.1 uncultured Acholeplasmataceae bacterium
GATCGTATTCGGTGACTGGAGTTCAGACGTGTGCTCTTCCGATCTCAGGTTCTTTCATCTTGCCTGCTTGAATGAGACGCTCGACACTGGTTTTATTTTTTGTGGACCAAATCGATTGTTTTCTTCGTTTTGCGAAGTATTTGATATAGAACTGATCATCAATGCGTTTGATTAACCCATCAATCCAGCCATAACTCAGCGCAACATCCAAAGCTTGTTCACTCGTTAAGGTAGAAGTTGATAAGGTTTTATCAAAGCGAAGCCAAATCCCCTCCATTTGGCTATGATGCAGGGATAACCACGATTCCCATTCTTGTTGGGTTGTAAAGCGAAATTCTGACATCACATTCACCTTCTTCTAGATTCATGTTTATTATACTCAAAGAAGTGGTTTGTGAAAAGGGTTTGATGTAAGTTATCTTATGTTTCATGCAACCTATCAAAAAAATCTTTTCAAAACGTTTGTTTTACTATATAATCCAACTCAGGCGGTGAAGAGATGGAAGTCAAATTACAATGTCGCAAAGAAAACAAAGAAACATACATTTCCATGTTAGAAGCTGCAGGGTTTGTGATTACAGATACCGCCCATCTAACCTTTAAAGAAGATGATTATGTCAGTGATACCTTTATTGCTAAAAAAGGAGAAGCGACGGTATTAGTTGCTTATCAAGAGGTCGTCTTCATCGAGTCTTTTGGCAATCAAATCCATCTTCATACCTTAAGGGATACCTTGGAAATTAAAGAACGTTTGTATGAAATCGCGGGGATGTATGAAGACAAAGGGTTTATTCGGATTAACAAAAGTCAAATTGTAAATAAAGCCATGATTCAAGAAATTCGACCTCAAATCAATTCGAAATTTACCCTTGTGATGAAAAATAAAGCTAAGATTGATGTTACTCGCAGCTATCTTCTCCAATTCAAAGAAGCGATTGGACTATAGGAGGATTTATGACACATTTAAGTTTGTTATGGCTATACATTCCCATCTTAATTGGGATCATTGCATTAGTAGTCGTTGGATATAAAGCACTGTATAAGGTGAGTGTGAACCGAGCATTAAGTGGATCCAAACGGATTGCTTTGATTGAACCACTTCCCTTTATTCAAATGACCATTCTTGTTGTTTGCTTGATTATGATGTTTGTGATGAATACCAAAATCAATGAACTGCAAACACAAATACTTCAATTACAAAGTGATTTCTCCACCTTACGACAACGAGTGGATGTGGCAAATGCCTCGATTTTATCTTTACAGCAACAATGGAGTGAATATCAGTTGACTCAAGGCCGAGATCGGAAGAGCACACGTCTGAACTCCAGTCACCGAATACGATC
>CALKAH010000274.1 GCA_937983315.1 uncultured Acholeplasmataceae bacterium
GATCGTATTCGGTGACTGGAGTTCAGACGTGTGCTCTTCCGATCTACTTTATTATAACATGTATTATATCTTTGAAGATAGTAAGCTTCTCTTGGGTTTACTATCTTTATAAGCTGTTTTATAATTGAAGCGAACAGCGATTTGATTAAGCCAGATTATAACAGGGGTCTTCGAATCCATCCTTTTGTCTGGCTTTTCATCTATCTTTTGACGCATTTATTTTGAGAATATCGGGTCCTTGAATCCATATCAACTGCATGATCAAGTCGTCTAAGGTTCAGATGAATCTGCTGTTCAAAGAAAGGATGTTTTATCATGTATTGCTTATCGTTTGATATCGCCAAAGGAAAGTCAGTGGTTGGACTTTTCAATGGCCAGCTCGAACCCTTGATTGTCCCTTATGAGATTCATCATGTCAAGGAGGAGTTTGTCGCTCTTGCATCCAAATTGGATATCGGTCAGACTGAAATCATTTTGGAGTCAACATCCACGTATCACTATCCTGTTGTTTCATTCTTTAAGAACCTTGGATTTGTCGTGATTGTCTTGAACCCCATCATTTCTAGAGAGCATAAGCGAAATCTTAGAAAAACGAAGACCGATCTCATCGATTGTGTCAACCTCGCTGCCATCTATTTTGAAAGGAAATTCAATCTCCAAAAGGAACACTTATCCATCTATCATCAAATGCAGAGCGTTTCAAGGCACATATTCACCTTAAATGAGAGTATGGTTCGCTATAAGAATAGGTATCATCAGCTTTTAGAACTGATCTTTCCTTTGTATGAATACACGCTGAAGAATGAGGTTAAGTTCAAATCAGACCATATGGCTTTACTGAAGGCGTTCCCGCATCCAGAACTGCTGATCCATCAGAGAGTTGATAGGCTTGCTACAGCGCTCGCTTCGGTGCATAGAAGGATGGATCGTCGCTTTTTGAAGACTGCTCAAAGGATTAAGGATCTTGCAAAGATGACTCTCTCTTCCGTTTCACAAGATGACGTTGTCGTAGGTGAATTCGTTGAGCTCTCCAATCTCATTTTAGACTTAGATGATAAAATCTCGCATCATCAGAATCAACTCATCGATCTAGCTCAGACGAGACCAGATTTTCATAGGATTGTTTCTATCTTTGGCATCAGCCCCTACATGGCTGCCTTGCTGGTTGCTGAACTCAAAGATTTGTCTTCTTATAGAACCGTTAAACAGCTCACTGCAGCGTGTGGTCTCGATCCTACCATCATTCAATCCGGTAAGTCTATCGACTACCGCGGACACATTTCTAAACGCGGTAATAAACACGCCAGAAAAGCTTTGTTTAATGCTGTTTCTACAATCATCAGATCTTCTTCCAGATTGGATCCTCAAAACCCTATTTTGGTTTACTATAGAAAAAAGCGTAGCGAAAATAAGCATCACTACGCTTCTGTAATAGCTTGTACCACCAAACTATTACGCATCATTTTTACCCTGTGCAAAAATGATTTAACTTACCTGAATCCGCATAACCAAAACCACTTGGTTACACCCATAGTATAGTCATTTCGTAGCGATATATCAAGTAGATATCATTTCAGCCATGTTTTTGTGGCTTTTTAAGACTGAATAAATAAAAAGACTTGATATATATTAGAATATCAAAATGCAAGGAAAAGTCCTTGCTTTTGTTGAATAATTACTTTTTATCTTCATGTATTTTATTGCAATAAGGGCATATGATATCCATCTCATGATTGATCTTGGTGATGTTTCTAAAATACATCGATGATTCGACTTGTTTCCCATAATACCAATATTCATCGTGTTTGAAATTGGAAAGATGAATCGCATATTTTTTAAGATGTGCATTATCAGTATAGTAAAATGGCCGCATAACTTCTGGACAAACCGTTTCTTTAATCTGTGTCATGCAACTTTGACATTGGTAAAAACCTTGATAGGGATCTTGATGAAGTTTTCCACCACAAAATGGACAGACTTCCCTCTTTGTATCTGCATACACCATTCCTTTTAAGATGACTTGTTGAATTCTTCTAAACGAATCAATATCTTCCATGCTGATATAGAGATCATCTCGTTCAAGATAATCTTCATCAAAAGGATTAGCAACGATGACTTCGTTGACGCCGTAATTCTTTTTATAATAGTTGAGTGATTTATTATCTGATCCACTACTGATCATCATCAATTTATAGGTCTTTTCCTTATTAAAATGGAGAATGATTTCTCGTTTGTTGTTGGTGAAAATATCAAGCTTCCATCCTTTAAAGTAAAATGAAATATCCAGTGAATCAAGATTGATTTTGACTTGAGGATCGATTTCAAAATTGAAATGTCCTGCAGCAAATATCACGAGTATTTGAACATACATCAAATAGTGATGCTTAAGTAAATCCCAGTCCATCTCTTCTTCTTTTTCATCAAATTTCTTTTGATGACCTAAGACATACTTATAGGTCTTATACACCAAATGATAATCTTTTTGCATAAGAAAGATGTTTGTTTTTTTAAGTCCTAAATCACGATTGCGTTTTTGATTTCTCTGATAAATCGGTTTATGCAAGCGGGGATTGATCGCCATGCTGATCAGTGATAGTTCATGAAGCATTTCTTTCGATAAATCAAAATACTGATTAAAATCACGAATGTAACCGGTATGTAGTTTTCCTAGTGCTAAGAAGTAATTGACGTGATTGACTTTTTCAAGCAAATTAAAACGCATGATGTTACTCGCGTAAAGTAAACTGTTGAGTGTTCTTCTGTTTCGCTTGATGAAGAGGAGGACATCATCGATGTAATTACAAAAGATAACATTCTCATAAATACTATAGTCATCCTCATAAATACGTGTTAGCAATTTTCTTGGCTTGACACCTTTAGCCGTGATATTGGAGACATATTGACCATGATTGGCTAAATGAAGGAGTGTTCCCTGGTTGATAATGCGGGCATTTTCAACTGGTAATACATCATCAGTATCCTTTAAAACGATAATGGGTTTATTGAAAATTCGTTTAACCGCAGGAATGGATTTTCGGATTATCTGTATCGTTTTATCCAGTTTCTCAAAATCAAAATCCGGTTCAATCGAAAACAACGTCATATCGTGCACAACGTAATAGTCAAATTCAATGTATGATAAGACTTGATGTTTTTTGACGAAGTTTTCAATGCCATCTAAAAGCGACGCTAAACGATGGTATTCTTCGATTTTTAACGGATCGGTGATTTTAGTCATATTACTCGTTATCTAGGCGTTTAATAAAGGTTGCACATTCATGCAAATTCAACTTTTCAAATTCCATTTCAAGTTTCTCTTTATCATCAATCGTCTTCACTTCGAGTTTCGCAACGACTTTACTAAGTAAAATCTTTTCAATGGCTTCACTTTCTACATCTTCTTTAGGGAAACATGCTTGATAAATATTGACGAAATCTTCAATCTGTTTTAAGATACGGTTCCCAAATGAAATATTATAAGGAGCAAGAAGTGCTTCAACATGCTTGATGAGTTCACTGTTTTCAGCATCAAAATGACCACTCTTTTTCGCTTGTAAGAAGAGTTGATTGACGGTTTGATAATCATAGTATTGTTGTGGGATGGGGTTCGCATAATTACGGACTTTTGGAGCACGTTTGGTGAAGTTCATCGTGTGTGCACGGTCATAAACTTTATCAGAGATGACAAAGGTTGATTCATCGCGGTTAGCGGTTCCAATAAACCAAATATTAGGTGGAACTTTAACGGTGTGACCTTGACTCAGTGCATGATATTCAATGTCTTGATCTTCTTCTTTTCGAGCTAATTTGATGTTGATCAGCTTGATTTCACGTTGATGTTCTTCATTTTCCATCAGTGATAAGAAATCGGAAAAATAATACTCGATGCGTGAAAGATTCATTTCATCAAGCAAAATAAACGTCAAAATTTCTGGATTGAGTGCGGCTTTATAAAGTGCTAACGTGAACTTCTTAGGTGTATATTTCATGGAGAACTCATTATAGTATCCTAATAGTTCGTTCTTATCTTTCCATGATGACTCGACTTCAATGATGTCACAGTTTCCTAAAATCGCTTCAGAGAAAATCTTAGGTAGACTGGTTTTCCCTGTTCCTGACATCCCTTGAAGGATCGAGAGTTTGGTTGCACCTAAACCAGAAATGAAGGTTGCGATATCTTCAGGCGTATAAGAGAGATGAAGTCTTGAGTTTCTCGCATATTCGACAATGAAGTTGACAAGATCATTTAATGAACTTTGACCTACTTTGCTTAATTTACGCTTTTCAAGATCCTGTTTAAACTCATCAACACGCAAATCAAGATCTGTAAATGCTGGACATGGATCGGACTCAAGATAGGACTCTTCACCTATTGTAGGTGATGTTGAACTGTTCTCAGACGGTTGATCAGCGGTTAAAAGATTTCCTTCAATGGCTTGCATGTCATCACGATCAAAAGCTTTTCTGAAAAACATAATGATTAAGACAGCAACGGATGCAATCAGTGCATAAATACCTTGAGTCCCAATATCATAGGTATACTCAGACATGTTAGGTAAACTTACACCATAGTATTCGAAGAGATCAAGTAAGACTGCTTGATTAATTTGTTGAGCAATTTGGAAATAATAGCCTGAAATCGCAACGATAAAAACAAAGAAAAGATTGATCATTGCAGCAAATTTCACGGTAGCACTAAATTGCTTATGCTTAGATAAATAACTGCTAATCGTTATCACTAAAGCAAGACCTGATGAAATCAAAGCGACAACGAGTAAATAAGCAACAATCCGGTAACCAGGATCTAAATTGGCGTAATCGTTTAAGATGTTAAACCCCGTGAGATCAACGCTATAGGTAAATGCACTATAGGTTATGTTAATTTGAACAATCGGTAACAATAACATCAAAACGGTCACTGCAGTCATTAAAAATACATAAAGAAGGGGTTCAATCTTGGCAAATCTGATGGTTGAATCTTTATATTTAACGTGATTAAAGGCATTAAATTTCCCTTTAAAAATGGAGTAGATAAAAATGACTGCACACATCAAAAACATGGGGATAAACGCATAGGTTTGTGCAACTTGACCTTGAAGGGTATAATACATATCCATCGTTAATCCTGTTAAGAAAAAGATGATGGTTGAGATGAATGCAAAAATGATGAATGCATGCGATTGATTGATAAAACGTTCTTTATCAAAGAAATAGTTCGAAAGTCCGTTGGCGAAATACATAAATAAGGATAAGAATAGAAGAAAATTGACAAGAAAATAGATAATCAATTGAATATTGGTATCACCTTGAAGGAGAACGTTGATGATCATCGCGTAATATGTATCACCTGCTTCAAGGGTGTAAAGCGGTATGAAGAAGGTCGTTAGAAAAACAACAATCGTCATAATATTGATGATCAAGACCATCAGAGGAATCTTTGTCTGATTGAGTTCAATCTCTTTTTCAGTGGGTATGATATCTTTTTCTAAACTTAAGACTTTGAGTCTTATAATCATTAAGACAAAAATACCAATGGTGAAGATTATATTGATAATCACTAAAATGATAGAAAAGATCGTCATATATTGATAAAGGGATTGGAAGATGATGAGCGCTGAATCAAATGCGAGGAGATAGATGATGCTTGATAGAAATCCCCAATGATTTTTCTTCAACAAACTTAATCCAGATAAAAGAATGGGTAAAATCGAGACGTAAAAAACGATCATAAGCACAAATGAATAGATATTAACATTCGCGCCAATCGATAGATTACTTGCTAAAGATAAAATGGAATCCTCATCATAGGGTGCCTTTAAGTCGAGCGACATGATCCATAAATTGATGAAAAAAATGATGACCATCAATCCAATCATGAGTGATCCAATAAACCATGGTTTTTTGAATAATAATTTCATAAACGACCTTCCCCTTTTTTGATCGATTTATCCTCTTTGTGATGCAATAGATATCGATGAAATCTCCTTACTTATTCAAATCTCTATGTTTTCATTGTATCACATGTGGGTGACCTTCACTTCATGGAAGTACATCCTCTTTCGATAAAAATAGTCGTATAGATGATTATTTCTAGTAAAAAAAACATGACACCATCTCTTGATGATGTCAAGTTAACATGCGAAATTTCGGTATCATGAGTTCATGATTCATCCATTCCATGAAAGGTTGAATCTTATATGTTCGCTTTTCTTTTTCTTACCTTCTTATCAATCAAAATAATGATGATCGTTATCAATATCACAATCGCAAATACTTGAACCACATGTTCAAGTAGACCAATAAACCGATAAGTATCTTCGCTCACTTCTCGAAAATAACGTCGATGGTTCACATAAAAATGTCCCGGTTCATCATCGATATAGTGTTCTTGTGCATACTGATCTGATGCAGGTGTTCCACCATAAATACCTATGATCATAAAAAAGAGGGTGAAAAGAATAATTCCAATCGAAAGAACGATGTTTTCAAAAAGCGTGTTATTGACATAATCGCTTGAAATCTTCCGGTGGATGAGATGTTTGGTCGTTTCATAGATACTATACATCAC
>CALKAH010000275.1 GCA_937983315.1 uncultured Acholeplasmataceae bacterium
GATCGTATTCGGTGACTGGAGTTCAGACGTGTGCTCTTCCGATCTACTGATCACCATTTCATCAGACATGTATGCATTTATTAAAGATGAGATGAGCGATGTTCTTTTTTTCCATCTTGAAACAGAAGATACAGTGATTTTTGTTGATGATGGAGATCTCTATGTCGTTGTCATGCAAAATGGAAATTATGAAATGATCTTTCCAGAAGTGATGACTTTTGAAGAATGGATTATTGGATAGTATCAATAAAAGTGAGGTGAGCATTCATGAAAAAAATAATCATGTTGATAGCTTTGATTGTTGGTATGTTTTTGTTATCAGCATGTCAGCGTACGATCTCCGATTATCATATCACCGATGATGGGATTTTACGCTTTGATTCCCTCATCTTTTTAGATGAGAATCAAAAAAATGCTTCTTTTTTCATGACTTTCAAAGATGATGACATCTATCTTGTGCGTTTTTCAGATGACGATGATGATTCTCTAAGAGTTAGTCCTATCACCATTGAAGGAAATTATACCATCCCGATTTATATTGATGATGTCTTATTAGTGAATTCACGCTATGGTGGATATTTAATTGGCACATTTCAAGATGAGAAAACATTGATTAGTTTAACAATTAACCGTGAATTTTTAACGGGTCATTCGAATGGAACATTGTCTTTATCACCACTCGATTTTTATGATTATGTTTCCTATCGTTGGATCTTATCTGCTGGTATTCCAAATTATGTGGATGGTGAGATTTCATATTATGATCAGACGATGACATTACTTGATGTTAATGATTGGGATGCAGTGTATGAAATATTAACCGTTTACGATGGATCACTTTATTACATCCCCGAGCTTTTTGATGAATCATCATGGACACTCATTGAAGATAATACGGATGTCACATCAGGTGTTATCTATAAAGGAAGATATAATACACTGAATGTTTCAATCATTGATGAAGATGATACGATTGTGCAATGTTATGTCAATGATTACTGCAGTGAACCTTATGATATCAATGAAGAAGTGATTGCACATAAGCCCATTTTTCAAAAGTATATGCCAGGGCAAGTTCCTTTTATTCTTGTTGAAACAGAAACTCGTTTTATTATATTGAATGAGACACAGTCTTTAATATCCGTGGTTGCAAAAGCTGAAGGTTATAAAGGATATCACGTGTATGTCACAGGAGATGGAGGCTATCTTGCACAATATCAAATCATTGATGGTTATATTGAACGAACGCTTCATCGTGTGGTGAATCTCAATGATATCTAAGATTAAACATGGACTTAAGTCGTTTTTGAAGCACTATCAAAACATGATTTTACATACATTTGACTTTAAGGGAAAAACCGCACTTCGTGATGCTTTTTATGCTCTCATCTTTCAGTTTGTGATAATCATGATCACATTTATTTTTCTGCTTGGTATGATGTTTACCATCATTTCTCACATCCTCTTTTATATCTTTTTAGGATATATGGTTCTTACCATGGTCTCAACATTATCGCTTGCAACAAGACGATTACGTGATGCGGGGATAAATCCTTTTCAACTACTTTATTTACCTTTTAGTTATCTGTTACTTGGACTGATGACAATCTTCTTATTCAATGATGAATATCAGTCGGTTGTTGTGATGTTGATGCTTATCATCTTTTTCTTAAGTCACTTTTACATGATTATCATCATGCTCTTGCCAACTGAACAAAACCCACAAGATTAACATCTTTTTCAATCAAGCAAAGAAAGTTCTTTTAACAATCCGCTTTCATGGTAAAATAGGAGTAAGATTTCCTAACCGGAGGGCGGACTTTTTTATGCTATATGATGGATATACGTTAAAAAACATTCAACTTAAAAATCGTGTGGTGATGCCACCGATGTGTATGTATTCAGCAAACCAACAAGGTGAAGTGAATAACTTTCATATCGTTCATTATGGAACACGCGCTTTAGGTGGTGTTGGTTTAATCATTCAAGAAGCAACAGGCATTATGCCTAATGGAAGAATCACGGATCAAGATTTAGGGATTTGGGATGATCATCATGTAAAAGGATTAAAGAAAATCGTCGAGATCATCCATGAACATGGATCGGTTGCAGGAATCCAAATCAATCATGCAGGTCGTAAAGCGAAAGTTGATCACCCCATTGGACCATCAGCCATCACGTATGGTGGCGATTATGCGACACCTCAAGAGATGACCTTAAACGATATCAAAGACGTTGTCAAAGCCTTTGGACAAGCAGCAAGACGTGCCAACGAAGCAGGGTATGATTTACTTGAAATTCATGGGGCTCATGGGTATCTTTTGTTCCAATTCTTATCACCTTTATCCAATAAGAGAACCGATCAATATAAAGATGGTAAAGTCTTCTTAAAAGAAGTGATGGAAGAAGTGGTGAAGTACTGGCCAAAAGACAAGGTGCTTGCACTTCGTGTATCAGCGTATGAATATGTTGAAGGTGGAGTCACACCTGATACGATCAGTGAAGCAATCAACAGTATCAAAGATTTAGGATTGGATTTAATTGATGTGAGTTCTGGTGGTAATGTTTTAGTGAAGATTAATGCTTATCCTGGATATCAACTCGATTTAGCAAAACGCGTCAAAGAACTCACGCATCTTCCTGTGATTGGCGGAGGATTGATTACCGATTTAAGAATGGCAGAGCATGCGATATCATCAAGACGTGCTGATTTAGTTTATTTAGGACGAGAACTACTGAGAAATCCATATATCGTGATCAATCAAGCGAGCGATGTTGGTGCAGAAATCACATATCCTATTCAATATATTCGAGGTAAAAAGTAAAAAAAGAAGGTGAAGAGATGCGCCTAGTTATCATGAAAGTTATCTTATTTTTTGTGATTGTCACAGTCGCTCTTTTTGACTATCGTCTTTTAACCTATAAAGAAGGAAAAATATTAATTGCAAACTGGAATCAAGTGGATTCGTGGGCAGATATTGAACAATCTGTCTTTGAGATTGATAAAGCTGAAGTCTATCCTTCGAGATTTTCAAAACGAAGCAATAGAAATCAAGAAGAAAAGTATTTAGTACTATATTTAGATAATACCTTTTATAATGTGAAGGTTACTGATTTAGAGATGGACCGGATTACACAACTGATGCAGCGAGAACAGGTTGAAGTTGTTGAAATAGAACCTGTTCAAGCAGGATTTTATGGGTTGTTGGTTGTGTTACTGATTG
>CALKAH010000276.1 GCA_937983315.1 uncultured Acholeplasmataceae bacterium
CGGTTATCAAAGGGAAAGATTTGATAAAGGGTTGCGACGGTGATGTCTTGATTTTCAAGTAATGAGGTTCGTGTTCCACCATAATTGTGAATACCCAAATCCGCATCAACCGATAAGCGAATAAGACTTGCCATATATTCTGTCAGTGTTGATGTATTATAATAACTACTTGATTTGATGATCACTTCATTAAGAAGGGGTGCAATGGCGAGTTTGTATTCATCAACGATTTCTTTGAGTTCTGTATGTTCGCTGTTAAGTCTTGGATCAATATCCATGCGATCTGAAGCATATGAACTGGTTTGACTGCGGTTAAGATTGGTTGCTTGATACGATTCGACGAAACCTTCTTCGGATAAGACAAGCGTGACTTTTCCTAGAAATTCACCATTTGCTTTCGATTGAACGACAGGAACATCCGTTCCTGAACGCTGAATAGTTTGGGTGTATCTGGAATGACTATGTCCATTAAAAATTGCATCAATACGTCTATCTCCAGTCAGTGCAGCAAGTTCTTGATTGGTTGAATCGCTATTTCCATGAACAACAACGATCACCACATCAACATCTTCTTCACTACGTAAGTATTCCGTATAATAAGATGCCCAGTATACAGGATTATCGAAGACATAGGGCGATATCATGGCAGTTGCAATCGAATCTTCGAGTCCATATCCCATCAGACCGACGATACCCACCTTGATGGATCCTTTTTGTACGATGGTATAAGCATCAATCCATTCAGGACGTTCCATGGTATCTTTTCTTGAAATATTCGCACCTAAGAAAGGAAAATTAGCAACTACTCCATCATATTCAGGATTGCGATAGCGCGTCACCTGATCAAGTCCCCAGTCAAATTCATGATTTCCAATCACAAAGGCATCCATGCCCATGTGATTGAATAAATCAATCATTGAACTTCCCTTATAGTAATTGGACAAAATATTCCCTTGAAGTAAATCACCACCACCGATGAATAATGTTTGATCAGGATGATTGGTTTTATCATCTAGAATGACATTTCCGATGGCTGATAAACCGAGTTGACTTGTGCTTTGTTCTATAGCACCATGTGTATCATTGATATAGTATATCGTAAGAACTTGTTGTTGTGCCTGTGGAAGAACGGTAATTTCAATCGTCACTGATGTTTGGTTTCCTTTGGAATCATCAGCGGTATAAGTGATGACATAAACACCTGGTGTTTGATAGTCTACATCCTCATCAACAACAAGACGTGAAGATACATCACCTTCAACATCATCTTGAACGATAACTCCATCTAATAAATCGGGAAAAGGTTGACCAATGGTATAGGTGATGTTGATTGTACCTGTAATCGTTGGTGCTGTTGTATCAATGATGATTGGTGCAATCACTCGAATCGTGAATGAAGCAGTGGTTTCATAGCCAGCTTGGTCGATGACTGTAACAAAAACTTGATAATAACCCTCTTCTGTCCAGTTAACTTCATCATCATTAACGAGAATAGAGGGTGTGATGTCGCCATCGTGTTTATCGAGAGCTTTAATCCCTGATAAAAGATCAGGTAGTGCGTCTCCAATCGTGTATTCACGATCGATAACACCGGTAAAATAGGGTGGTGTCGTATCTGTTTGATTGTTTGTTTGACATCCCACCATGACAAGTGTCATGAAGAGAATGATCAACAAGTAAAATATCTTTTTCATGTTGGTTTCCATCCTTTGCAAAGGTATTATAACATAATCATCTCTATCGATTTCACAAAAAGAGTGATATAATGTCATTTGTGAGGTGACATGATGAAAAAACCACATCATTTATTCGAGTTATTTTGGGTATTTTTTAAGATTGGCGCTGTGACATTTGGTGGTGGATTAGCCATGATGCCCATCATGCGCAAAGAGGTTGTAGAAACAAAAGGTTGGGTTGATGATGATGATATCTTAAAGATATTGGTCATCTCAGAATCAACACCTGGTGTATTCGCAGTCAATGCTGCAACCTTCATTGGATATAAGATTCAAGGATTTTGGGGATCACTCGTTGCAACGTTAGGAGTGATCATCCCCAGTTTGATGACCATTTCAATCATTTCTTTTTTTATTCTACAATTTAAAGCGTTAACCCTTGTTCAATATGCGTTTTATGGTATTCAAGCAGCTGTCGCTTTATTGATTTTTAAAGCAGCACTTAAACTCTCTAAGAAAATTCATTTTGATGCGTTTGCATGGATTTTACTCATCGCATCCATTCTTTTTGCAACATTTACGAATATCAGTGTTTTATGGTTACTTCTTATCGGAGCAATCTTAGGTATCGTTTATGGGATGATTGAAAACATACGGGGGGCAAAAGCATGATCTTAGAACTTTTACAACTCGCGTGGATCTTTTTTAAGATTGGCTTATTCACCTTTGGTGGTGGTTATGCGATGATTCCACTCATGGAATCAGAATTGGTCAGTCGTGGATTAATCGATGTGAACATGCTTTATGATTTCATTGGGATTGCTGAATCAACACCTGGACCCATCGCGATCAATATGGCAACCTTCATCGGTAATGAAGCTATGGTTCAATATGGTTTTCTTGCACGCATTTTCGGTTCAATCGTCATGACAACCGCGGTTGCACTTCCATCATTTATTGTGATCTTGTTAATCGCAACCTTAGGCTCTAAATTCTTAGAAAGTAAATTTGTTCAAGAAGCATTTAAAGGACTTAAGCCTACCGTGATAGGCCTGATTCTCAGTGTGTCATTCGGATTGATTGTTCGTCTCGTTTTTCCCATGATTTCCTTTGAAAATCTATTGTTCGATTTTTCAATTTTTCAATTTCGAAATCTTGTTATCTTGATCATCCTTGTGTTGTTAACGGTGTTCTATAAAAAGCTTTCACCCATCACTTTAATCTTAGTTGGAGCCATGCTTGGCATGATTGTTTATAGTGTGTGGTCATGATGAAAAAAGATCTTTCGTGGCTTAAAGAAGCGTTCATTGCTCATCGTGGACTTCATACACAGGACGGGACTGTTCCTGAAAACTCGCTTTTGGCGTTTAAGCATGCCATCGATGGTGGATATGCGATCGAGATGGATGTCAACATCTTAAAAGATGGTACGGTTGTCAGTTTTCATGATATCAATCTTAAGCGTTTGTGTGGAGTTGATCGAGGTCTATCTGATCTAACACTTTCTGATCTTTCATCCTATTATCTACAATCATCTCAGGAAAAAATACCAACGCTACGTGATGTTCTTAATTTTGTTAACGGAAGGGTTCCACTACTCATTGAACTTAAACCTCATGGTGATGTCAAAGCATTATGCCAAGGTGTGATGAAAGATCTTCTAAACTATCATGGAACCTATGCGATATTTTCATTTCATCCACGTGTTGTCTACTGGTTTAAACGTCACTACCCCGATGTCATTCGTGGGCAAATTGCTGAATATTTCAAGGATAACAAAACCATGCATCCTCTTGGTAAATGGATGATGAAAAAGATGATCTTTAACAGATGGACAAAACCTGACTTTATTTCCTATGGAATTAGGGATCTCCCCAATCCAATTTTGGATAAATACAAACAAAAAAACATGACCATTATCAGCTATGCGGCACGAAGCCAAGCTGAATTTGATCATGTAAAAACATATTATGATAATGTTGTATTCGAATACTTTATACCCAAACAAAAAGGATGAAAATTCATCCTTTTTTTTGTTTAATCCATATCAACATCAAAATTTTCAAGCATCGATTTCTTTGCGACAACAGCATCACCATGCTTTGTCAAAAACATCGTGATGAACGCTGAAGCAACAAACAATGTTGCATAGGGGAAGAGTACTTTAGGATGAATTAGATCCATGAAGAAACCGGATAAGATTGGTGTTAAAATCTGTGCGCCCATCGAGAATGCATAATAGTAACCGGTATATTTCCCAACATTCGAGCCTTTCGCAAGCTCAACAACCATCGGATAGGAGTTGACATTAATCGTTGCCCAACCAATACCAGTTAAACCAAAGACAATGAACATGATCCAACCTGTATCTTTGCTTAAGAAGAAAACAGATCCAAAACAGAGTGTCAGGATAATGATACCCGCTAAAATGGTCTTTCTACGACCAAATTTCGTGGACAAAATACCAATAGGAATGAATGCTATAATTGCGGTGACGTTTGCGACCAATAGAGGAAGTGTAAATGATGGAAGTTGTAAAATCTTAGGTGCATAGTCAGAGACTTTTGTCATGACCGCGTTATATCCCATAAACCATAAGAAGACTGAGGATAAAATCAAATAAAGTGATATCTTTTTATCTTTAGGAAGTTCATGCATATCATGAACATCTTCTTCACTTTCAACAAGACCAAACTTCAGATCATCTGCTTCTTTTTCTTCGACAAGTTTAGGTTCTTTAACCTTCCATAAGAACACAACGAGGATAGCAATCATAATGACACCCACACTGATAAATGCTCCAGTATAATGAACGTATGAACGTCCACCAAGACCTAGAACAGTGAGTAAAATCAGTGATGTCACACCAGCAGCTGCACCCATTAAATTAATGATCGCGTTTGCTTTTGAACGTAAGGGTTTCATGGTCACATCAGGCATTAATGAAACTGCAGGTGAACGGAAAACAGACATGGCGACAAGAGCGATTAAGAGAATACCCACAAAAACGACAAAGTTGACTGGATTTTCTGAGGTCACTTGCCATGCTCGTTCACTTAAGTAACGGTGATAGTATCCATCCAAATAAGAAATCTCAATCGCATCGAGTTCTTCTAAAGCACCATTTTCATTGAGTAATTCATCCATCGGTTCGTAAACCGATCCTTGATAACGATCATAATCCTTTTGACTAATCTTATCATTATTCA
>CALKAH010000277.1 GCA_937983315.1 uncultured Acholeplasmataceae bacterium
ACCGCAAGTGTTTGAGTAGCAACATTACCTGCAGAGTCTAAGATCAATGGTTGGAAGACAACTAAAATAGCAACTGCAGCTAGAACATGTTCAAACTGTCGTGTGACAAGTGCAATAGGAAGAGAAATGAGAAGTAATATGAGAAGCCATGGCAAACGGTGAAGTGCGGTTTTTAATGGACTCATATCTTCTTCAGTTTCAGGAAGTGCAGCAAGTTTTTCAAAGTCTTCTTGTGCTTCTTCTTGATAAATATCTAAAGCATCATCTAATGTAATCATCCCGAGCAGTTCATGTTGTTCATTGATCACCGGCATCTCATAGATCCCATAATTACGGATTGCTTGTACCGTTTTACTGATTGGATCTTTATCATAAGCGATGGGATAATCTTCAATGATCGCTTGGACTTCAAGCGGTGTTTTCGCTTTAAGAAGCGCTTTTAAAGGAATAGCCCCAAGATAGTGTTGGTGTTCATCAGCAACAAAGATCGTGTTGATGGATTCCACATCACTCGCTTCTTTGATCACTTTTTTTGTGGCTTGTTTAACATCCATCTCAGGATTGACAACGACAAAAAGGTTCGTCATTGCTGACCCTGTTTCGTCCTCGTTATAATGGATGAGTTCTTTGACTTCGCTATCTTCACCTAACTTATCAAGCAGTTCTTCTTGTTCATCTTTTTCGAGTTCCAAGATGATATCTGCAGCATCATCAGGTTCCATCATTTCAACAAGTTCAACTTGTTTTTCGAGATCAAACTCTGTTAAGATATCTGCGGCTTCTTCAGCTTCCAGATAGGAAACAAGTTCTGCAAGTTTTTCACTTGATAAATAGGAATATACGGTCTCTTTTTCTTCTTGAGTTAAATCAGTGAATAGTTCTGCTAAGTCATGCGCGTGGATATCTTCAAGAAAAGCTTTTAAGACTTGGGTATCTTTTTGTTCAATCAATTGTTTAAGCATCCTGTCAACTCCTTTCATATTGCAAGTATTTCAATCAAAAAACACCTTATCGGTGTTTATGAGTTAACGATTTTGCCAAACAACATCGAAGCCGTCTTTAACGTTACGGTGATGATTTGATCGCTTCTTTTTAATGTGATCAAACCATTAAAAGCATCTTTACTCACCACCGTAAAACGGTCATGGAGTTTGATGCCTAACGTGTTTAAATAGACGAGAAGTTCACGATGATCAAGGACGCGATAGAGTTCAAACTGATCACCTAATGATAATTCAGCTAAAGAGAGTGAGATCGCATCTTCCATTTTTCCATTGAGAAGAGGAATCGGATTGCCATGTTGGCAATACGCGGGTTCTCCTAAAAAATGATAGAGTTTTTCTAACACAGCAGGACTCGTTGCATGTTCCAACATTTCAGCATCTTCATGGACATTTTCCCATGAGAAACCTAATTTTTCTGTTAAAAAAACTTCCCAGATTCGATGGGATCGAATCATGCGAATCGCAACATCTTTTCCCTTTTTTGTCAGTGATATCCCTTTGTAGGGAATAAAGGAGACGAGATGTTTTTTCTCAAGCTTTTTAATCATTTCATTGACACTTTGATCAGTAAAACCGAAGCGATCGGCGATTTCATTCGACTTGATCATCGGTTGTTTTTTTTCAACCGTTAATTCATAAATCGTTTTTATATAATCCTCTTCTGCGCGATTCATGCGACCATCTCCTTTTTTATCCTAATGCGACGTCTAGGATCATCATAATAATAAAACCAACCATCACACCAAACGTTGCATAGTGTGCACCTTTGGGTGTTTGTTTTTGTTGTGCTTCTGGAATTAATTCTTCCACAACGACATAGATCATGGCACCTGCAGCAAATGCAAGCGCATAGGGAAGAATTTGCGATACTTGAGTCACTAAAATAGCACCTAAGATGGCAGCAACCGGTTCAACAAGACCCGATGCTTGTCCCATGAAAAATGCTTTTCTCCGTGATACGCCTTCCGATCGTAGTGGAATTGAAACCGCAGCACCTTCAGGGAAGTTTTGAATACCAATACCTATTGCGAGTCCAATCGCTGAGAGTGTAGCTGCTGTTAAATCACCGGTGATATATTGAATCGCACCAAAGGCAACACCAACCGCTAAACCTTCAGGTATATTGTGGAGTGTAATGGAGAAGACAAGCAAGATATTTCTCTTGAGTTTAGTGGGTAAACCTTCTTTACTATGATTAAATCCAAAGTGTACGTGAGGGACAATTTTATCTGCAAGGTATAAAAAGAGGCCACCTAACGCAAAACCAATAGCAACCACAATCCATGCAATCGCACCTTGATCAATGGCCATCTCAATCGCAGGTAGATCGGAAGAGCGTCGTGTAGGGAAAGAGTGTAGATCTCGGTGG
>CALKAH010000278.1 GCA_937983315.1 uncultured Acholeplasmataceae bacterium
CCACCGAGATCTACACTCTTTCCCTACACGACGCTCTTCCGATCTTATTAATGTATGTGTTCCTCCTAATGCAACATGTGTAATAAACTCATCAAAATTAAAAGGAATTTGATTCGTTACATTAGTGGGTAGCGATCTGTTGGTTTTTGAACTATCACCCAATTGACCATTAGTATTATCTCCCCAAAGATATAATTGATTGAAGGAAGTGATAGCTCCAGAGTAGTATGAGCCAGCAAAAATACTAACAATTTTTTCGCCCTCGTCAAGATCAAATTTTAATGAAATATCAAAAGGCATTGATCGATTTTCTGTGGTTCCATCTCCTAATTGACCAGACTGATTGTTTCCCCATGTAAAGACACGTCCATATGAAGTCAAAGCAATAGAGTGTGACATTCCTATTCCAGATTTACCTAATGCAATATCTTCTATTGTTTCATTGGGATAAAGTACAATGTCAGCAATTGGATTATAATTTTCATATAAATAATAGCTTAATTCATACTCGTTTATTATCCATTTTGCATAATAGATTTTGTCTTCTGTAGTTCCTTGGAGCTGAAATGTGATTACGTTTCCTTCAAATAATTCATTATCATACCAACCTAAAAAAGTATGTCCATCTTTAGTCGGTGACTTAAAGATAAAATTGGGTGACAAAATAGTATATGTACTGGGATTATTTTCATTATTTACACCATCAAACATTTCATATGATATCGTGTATATTTCAAGTTCCCATTTCGCATATAGTGTTGAATTTTCAGTTGGAAATGAGTCATTCAAATATTCAAGTGTTAATTCTATGTCTGTATACCATCCTGCAAATGAATAACCTTTGTAGGTAGGTGCAAATAACTCGCTTCCAGCATAGTCGATTTCAACTATATTATTCTCACCATTATTTTGTATAAATGTGACCTCATATAAATTGGGTGTCCATTTTGCATGGATTGTGAGATCTGTTGATGGCATGAAAGTCATATTAAAAGGAATAACTAAATCCTCATCAGTAAACCAATCATCAAAAGTATACCCTTGCTTTATTGGATTGGAAGGAAGTTCAATAGTTGAATTATAATTTAACATAATTTGTTCTATATCACTACCACCATTTGTATCAAATATAATTTTATAAGAGTTGATGTTCCATTTCGCATAAATCGTGATGTCTTGTGCAGGCATTGTCGTGAACTCGTAAGCAGTCGAAAGATTCTCATCGGCATACCATCCCCCAAACGTATACCCTTCTTTTGTTGGGCTGATGGGTGCTGCGATAACCGTGCTAAAGTCTTGTGTGATATGATCAACAGTCGTTCCTCCTTTAGGATCGAAAGTGATTGTATATTGATTGATGCTGTACTGAGCCTTCAGTGTCACATTGTTTGCGGGCATGCTTTCTGGGAGATCAATATCCCACCCGGTGAACGTATACCCAATCCGGCTTGCCACTGGGATAATCACTTCGCCCAAACCAGAACCATACTCCAGATTAGATGCGCTGATGACGGTGTTATCATGATTGATGAACTGCAGTGTGTATGAGTTGATGTTCCACTTCGCATAGATGATTAGATCATTGGCAGGCATGGTGGTTAATTCGAATGCTGTGGTAAACTCTGTATCACTATACCATCCCCCAAAAGTATATCCTTGTTTTGTTGGGTTGATGGGTGCTGTCACTGTAGATGCATAATCTTGGGTAATTGCTGCGATGGTTGATCCACCTTGAGTCTCAAATGTGATGGAATATTGGTTGATCACGTATCGAGCCTTGAGAGTCACATTATATGCAGGCATATTTGTAGGAATCTCAATGTCCCATCCTATAAATGTGTAACCTTCTTTACTAACTTCAGGGGGCGTAATTCCACTTAAATCAGCATTGTACTCAAAATCAGAACTACTAAGAACAGTGTTGTCTATGTCAACATATCGAAGCGTAAATGAGTTAATATTCCATTTTGCATATAGGATGATATCGTTCGTTGGAATCGTCATGAAATTATAGGCTATCGAGAGATTCTCATCGGTATACCATCCCTCAAATGTATACCCTTCCCTTGTTGGATCTCTTAGTATGATTGAATCCATTTCAACATTGAATGTAGTGGGGTTATCTAAATCATTAGTCCCCCCATTTAAGACATATATGATTTGATATTCGACCGGAATCCATTTTGCATAAACGATCAAATCAATATTTTTTTGGATGGGCTGATCTAGTATTGAACTGAAGGTGAATGGTTCTTCAAAAATCTCATCATCTAAAAACCAACCTGCAAACGAATAACCTGCCTTGGTTGGATCTTGTGGTATATCAACTTCATTAATACCATCATAGATGATAACACTTACCTCTGTTCCTCCATTCGAATCAAATGAAATTGCGACATTAAATGGTGATGCAACACATGATACTAGTATAGTTACAGCAAATATCATTGACATAAGAAAGGCTATAAATTTGTTCAATCTCATATTAACCTCCATCTATAAGCGATTTCATCGTGTTTATTATTAATTATTATATCACCATAGTATTATAAAATTGTTTCATATTTCAAAGAGAGATTATTCGTGGAAAAAAACTATAGTTTATTTCACAGCTATCGATAAACCCAAATTGCGTCCTTTTTTACTATATAACCTGTGCAAAAAATAGTGCAAAAATAAAAGTGCAAAAACAGCACTTATTTTCTCAGAGGGGTAAATGCAATGAAAATTGGATACATTAGAGTATCAACACAAAAGCAGAACACGGAATCACAAAGGGAAACTTTAGAAAAATATGGGGTCGATAGAGTTTATGAAGAAAAGGCATCTGGGCGTAACACCAATCGACCTGTGCTCAACGAAGTTATGAATTTTATTAGAGAAAACGATACTTTAATCATTTATGATCTGTCACGCCTTGGAAGAACCGTGCATCAAGTTATGAAATTAATAGAGTATTTTTATGAACATTCCATCGGCTTTGTCTCTATCAAGGAGAATCTTGACATTACTACTCCTATTGGAAAGGCGATGGTTAGTATTATCGCTTCATTCAATCAAATGCAAATCGAAATTCAAAATGAAAAAATCAAGGAGGGTATACAGCACGCGAAATCAATCGGTAAAAAGCTAGGTCGAAAGAGCATTGGTGATGATAAGGTAAAGTTGATTAAAGCCTTGAAAAATCAAGGCTTCACGAACTCGGAAATCGCAATTCAACTGGGGTTGTCTAGAAGAACAATTATCAATTATACTGAATAATGTAATTATGCGTCTTTCATAATACTGTTAAGATTATAGGATGTATGTGTTTGCTGTCTCGCGGGTGAATAATATGCACATTATCTTCTTGGAGATGCTGATGACTTTAAATCGATTGATCAGTTCAGAAATCCTGACGATATTCTGTGAAAAATCAACCGCTTCATCTATATCAGAAAAAGTAAATATATACGCTTTTCTGTGCTTGCTGTATCGAAACTTGACAAATGAGTAATAAATCGTGCGAACATTCATCTCAACACTAATTATACCCGTCTCTATCTCCTCGTTGTAGTGATTTTTAAAATCATACCCTGTGTTCTTGTAAATAGTGACCATTTTTTCAAGTTTATTTACGATGGATTGATACACTTTATTGACATTTATCGTTTCAATAATCATAAGTTCCTCATCATTCTTTAAAAAGTAGAATATTTTCTTTCAATATAAAGATTATCTTTAACCTAATAAACTATTCGTTTGGCCATGACTCATACGGATCATCATAGTCTAGATGGACATTCTATTTTTTTCATATCTTTTCGCAACTGATGGATTAGTAGTTCCATGCTCACTTCATTGTGCATATGTTCTCAACCGATTACATTTCATATAATCACTCCATTCCCAATGACGTTTATAAACCAATATTAGAATAAGTGATGTTTTTGATATTTCAGGTTTACCATAAGCCTATTAAACTTACCAAATGCTTGGATATGTTATTAGAGATAAAAAACCAAAAAAATACATCCCAAATGTATATTACTATATGAAGGTGATAAATAAAGAATAACAATCAACTTACCTACCTCATCATCAATTTTTAAGTTATGAGGAACAACTTAATAGGTCTATAACGAGAAGACAGTGTTTAGCTTCGTTAATGGTGATAGTTATAGACCATAATATATCACATAGAACAGCATGGTAGCCCGCTCGGTTATGAAAGCTACCATTACCGACTAGCTCTAAGAGTTATAGTCTCGACACATATGATATTAAAACGTTGAGTCGTTTTCCGAGGAAAAGTAAGCACTCCGCCTATAAGTTATGTGTTTAAATAAGATAACCCGCTCAAGGCGTACAAATCGAAAATATCATCTACATCATCTTTTAAAATAACATCTACAATAACTTCTAAAATAACATCTGCAATCATTTCCGCAATATCATCTACATCATCTTTTAAAATAACATCTACAATACCGACCAATACATTTATTGTGTGTATGTATTTATTTTCTTTTATAAAACTTTTCTTTATTTTATTTCAACAAATAACAAATAGAGAGAGTAATGAAAAAAGTAAAAGACTTTGCTCAATGTAAACTACTCCTGAGCAGAGTCTTTTTACTTATAAGTTTTTTAATCGTTTTGATACCTACGTACCAGATTTATTTGAACGGAAAGTTAGTTGTGTGTAGAATAGTGTATTCTCACCAAGTATAAAAGAATTAATCAATTAGAATAAGTTGTTTTTTCTACGATTTCCTCAGTTTTTCTTTTGAGCAATATTGCACTCACTTTTGCTGTTTCAATAACATAATAATTATTAAACACTTTTGAAAAATCCATCACTTTGTGCGCAACCTCGAATGCATCAACAATATTCGTAAATCGAAGTTTATATGTTTTCGTTCTTGTTGAGTACCCAGCCTTGATGAAACCATCGTACAGTTCTCTCAAGTTAACTTCAACTTCATTCTTTATAGATTCAGAAAGGGATATGTATTCTTCCTTTGTAATTACATCGAATGTTTGGTACTCATCATTAGCCTTGTACCATTTATCAATCCGAGCAACTATGTATCTAAATGATTGTGTATAGTCGATTTCTTTCAAATTTTCCCTCCAGTAATTTACATCTTCAATCAAATGTTATAGAATCCATCTTTGCGAATGCTTTGCATAAGTATTGTTGCTCCAATAGGTGTTTCGAGGTCATCAAAGAAGTTAAAATTATCTGATATATCTATGGTCTGCTGTGCTATCTTTCTTGCCATACTGATGTCATCAAATCTTATAATTAATGCGTGTACACGTGGGTTGTATCCAATTGATATAAAACCATCATATAACTCCTTCAACTTAAATGAAATATTCTCAATATGTCCTTTTTCTTCTTCAAGATACTCATCACTGTAAATTCCCCAATATGGTGAGTACTTTCTGATGGTATGAAACCATTCGTCCAACAATCTGACAACTTCTTGGATTTCAGTCCAGTTTTGTGAATCCATTTAATCATTCTCCTTTTTTTATTTATTTGCAAATCATTTTTATCTTATTTATATCCATGTATAATTCCTAGAGTAACGACGATGAACCATAAAGCATTTTATCCAAGCAGCCTTATATAATACTCATCAATGGACTAAAGTTCTTCCAAAGGCTTTTGTAGGACAGGCTTACATTCATCACGAACAATAACTAGAGAAAATAATGATTACATGTGAAATAGACTATTCGTTGCAGCAACTTTTGTTATATCATCTGATCATTGTACTCAGTTTGTTGCATTTATTATCGGGTTTAATTTTTACATAGTGAAAAAAACCACGTATCTAATCGTGGTTATAACCCATAAATCCTAATCTACTTTTTTATCAATGATTCAAATAACCAATCAATTTCTTATCTGGTCTTTTTATATGAATTGATAAATAATGCATATTCATTCATTGCATCTAAAAACTCATCGGTTATAGGATAGCCTGAGTAATCTCCAATTACGGTTTCGTTTCCACAATATAGACATGCTACTGTAAATACACCCTCGTCAGCAACAACATTTTTTTCTGGATCAATATCCCTCGCATAAAAAATAAACCGACAGTGGTAACAACCGCAGATGTGAGATTCAATAATTTCCTCATAATTACCCACACTGTGTTTTGCTGCACTTGCTAACATCTCATAATCAAAATACATGTGCTATTCCTCCTGTGCATCATCCTCGTCTAAATAATCCTCGGCTTACGACGATTCCCTATAAACGATTTTTAGAGAGGACCCTTATACATAACGATTCATTATGTTCAGTTTCAGTTATGGACTAATGAAAAACGTGTATCAGTTTGATGCATGAGTTATGTAACAATCATTTTGGCTCATCCACATGTTTTATTTAGTATCATAATAATTTGATTGGGTTTCAGTTTTTGCATGCATATAGGGAACATAAAGTGAGAGTTTTTTGATATAGTGAAATTGTTTGTGAGTTGATTATAGAGTGAGATTTCTTATTAGTTCCGTCAATAATTTTTCACTAAATTGGATAGCATCCATCTCAATTGCCTGCGTTTCATAACCATAGGTATTTGGCTTTATATAATTTGTAAACTCCTGTTTCCATTGATCTGTCGACTGGCTGTCGCATTTCATGATATCTGGAAAATCAATACATGCTTTCTGATAAGCGTGTCTGGTTTCATGAAAACTACATTTTAATATTTCGAGATTTTGTGCTGTATTGATCCAATCTTTGTTGAAAACTATTTTGTATGAATCTTCTTTAAAAATAGCATTGATGTCAGGAGAAAAAAAAGAGCCAGGTTTAAATTCTACTGCTATGTTTTCTATACCCAAGTGTTTGGAAGCGTGATAGACTCCAAAAGATGCTAGTTGTTCTTTTCCTAAACTCATGAATTCACACCGTTTCAATGATCCCTTCGATTTATTTTATAACTTACTATATTCTTTTTTTGTATAGTGTTTTACTTATGGTATCAATTTTAGCTTGCAATAACATATCTATCCGTGATTTTATATTTTTTGATTTGGTCAACGTTTCTGCCAATTGGCTAGATAACGAAATAATTTCATTGGTTTTTGTAAATTCAATATTATTTCCGTTTGTTTTCTCAAATTGTTCCTTGTATAAGATGTCAAGGTTTTCATCAATTTTTACTGAATCATAGAATATAAATTCAAACAAGAAAAATAGTTCCGATAGATTTGACTTTTCGTTTTTATCAAACTTAGCAATGACACTTTCCAAAGGATATAAAAAAAGTAAGATAGGTACTTTGTAAAATTTGCTAAATTTGTCTAGTAAATCAAAATTGAGCGATCTCTTATTTGATTCATACTTGCTATAAGCTTGCGCTGAAACACCAATACTATTTGCAACATCTTTTTGTTTATATCCATATCTATTTCGAAGATACTTTAAATTATTTGAAAGATTGTTCATATTGATTCCTCTCTTTAATTGATCTACCATTATTTAAGCATAAAATTGGTGTCTTTTTCACTATTTCATCGAAAACAATCAATAGTTGCCACTTTAGATCGGAAGAGCGTCGTGTAGGGAAAGAGTGTAGATCTCGGTGGT
>CALKAH010000279.1 GCA_937983315.1 uncultured Acholeplasmataceae bacterium
GCTTTGTTGATGCAAGTGGATTATCAAATACAAATAACTTGGTCACATCCAATGCTAACTTTGATCTCTATTTGGATGAAACGACATCTTACTTCAAGGTCGTTGATAAGCGAAATGGATTAGTATGGCAATCGAATCCAACGATTCGCGATCCATGGCAAGATGACCCTGCAAAACCTATTACAAATACCGCGATTGAAAAACAAAAATCAACGTTAGAAATCACGTATTTTAATGCATCAGGTGCGATTGCAACGATCAATAACTACAAGATGAGTATCTATCATCCTGCAAGCTTACTGAATGCTGAAGGTGAACGTACCTTTGAAATCAAATATGTTCCTTATGGTTTCCAAGTACGCTATTTGATTCAAGATTTAGAAGTCGATTATCTCTTCTTTCCTAAATATCTAACCAAAGCATTCATGGAATCGTTGGATGTTGAAGATCGTGATACGCTAGAACGTTTTGCATATAAGCGTTTTGACCCCGTCACTGAGCTTTATGAAATCTCAGATTATGAAGGGATGTCTCGACCTGTAAGAAATCGTTTATATCCTGTTTTCTATGAGAAACTTGGTTACACACGTGAACAAGCCATTGAAGAAAATGCAATGTATGGTTACTTTGAGTTTACTGAAAAAGTTGAATTCGAACTCGCCCTTCAAGTGACACTCCACCCAGAAGGTGTGAAGACAACCATCATTCGTGATTCCATCGTTGAACCAGAAAATATTAAGATTGCAAACATTACACTCTATCCCCTATTTGGAACAGCAATCGATCAAGTAGCCGGTGTTCCCACAGAGGGTTATATGGTTGTTCCGGATGGAAATGGTGCGTTAATTGAGTTCAATAATGGTAAATACTATCAAAATCCATATCGTAAACGTCTTTATGGACAAGATCTATCCTTGTTATCTCAAAAGATGGAAGAAGAACAACAAAAGATTAGTATTCCACTCTATGGCATGGTGAAAGAACAAGGTGGATATGCAGCGATCATCACTGATGGTGATGCCATGGCGAATATTCACGCTGATGTGAGTGGGCGTATTGATTCATACAACAAGATTTATGCATCGTTTGATCTACGTGAAACTGAACGTGTGACGCTGGGGTCTGGTTTTAACCAGTATGGCATTAATCTTTGGACAAGACAAATTGTGAATACTGATTTTAGTGTGACCTACCACTTCTTGACAGGCGCAAGTAATTCCTACGTAGGAATCGCCAATGCTTACCGAGCACATATCATGGCAGAAGGCGTCACCGATCGCGACAACACATCAGATACTGTTTTAAATGTTGAATTTATTGGAGCCTATGATAAGAAAGAATTTATTCTAGGCATTCCATATTATACGACACGCTCGATGACAACATTCGATCAGGCAGGTGACATCGTTGAACGATTAAGAGAACGTGATGTGACACACATGACGGTCTCCTATTTAGGTATGATGAATGGTGGACTCAGTTCAGGCATTCAAGATCGTGCCAAGATTGAACGTGTTTTAGGTGGCTCACGCGATTACAATCGGTTAGCTGACAAGCTAAGTGAATGGAATATTCCACTCTATGCAAAAGTTGATTTTGTTACAGCATCTGACTATCACAAACTCTTTGATGATTTTAGATATACAGCAAGTCGTATTGATGGTTCACTCTCTTATGCATTCACCTATCATTATCCATCTCGATTACCCTATTCAGAGACCGAATATACACACTCCGGTGATGATTATGTCATCAATCCGATTTATTATGATGCGATTTATCAACAATTTAGTAAGCGATATGATGGTGAGCATTTATCATTGGGTTATTTAGGTTCGACATTAGCAGGACACTACACGAAAAAATCATCGATTTATAAACAAGATGCATTACGTGTTCAGCATAACTTACTATCACAGATGACAGAAACGTTGATGATGGAAAATCCTCTTGGTTTTGCACTACCCTATGCCGATGTCATCGTGGATCTACCCACTGAAGCCACTCTTTATTCAATCATTGATGATCAAATTCCGTTATTACAACTCGTTTTATCAGGTTTGATCGATTATGCGTCGACCAGTTTGAATACAGTAAGCACACGAAGTGTGGAATACAATTTCTTAAAAGCACTCGAAACGGGATCAAACATCAAGTATACATTATCCTATGATGATTCAAGAGAACTGTTATCCACAGAGTACAATTATTTCATGTCAACCCATTATGAAAACTGGATCAATGTGATTGAAGCACAAATTCAAGAAATGGATGAACTTGGTCTTCATCAAGGATATCTTTTAAACCATGTACGCGTTTCGAATAACGTGTATCGTGTGACATATTCACATGGTCTTGAACTGATCATCAATTATAATTTAAGTCCTGTAGGGATTGGCGGAGAAACCGTACCTGCGATGGACTATATGGTCATAGGAGGTTAAGCGTATGATGAAAATCAGAAAAAAAGACAATAGCGCTTACTCAAAACCTGATCAAAAACGTCGGTTTGAACTCTCCTATAAGAATCAAAAGCGGGTATGGGCAGCGATATTCCTCGCACCATGGGTGATTGGTTTTGTCACATTATTCTTGGTGCCACTTATTCAATCATTCTTATACAGTTTTTATCAGCTCACCCCTCAAGTCGGACAAATTACACAGACATTCATTGGTTTTGATAATTATGTTTATGCCTTTAACACCCATGTCACGCAGACATCATCTTTTAAGGTTGAACTGCTCAATACAACGGGTGACTCGTTGATTAACTTACCTGTTTTGTTAATCTTCAGCTTGTTTATCGCTGTCTTGCTCAACATGAAGTTTAGAGGACGTGCTGCCATTCGTGCGATTTTCTTCATCCCCGTTATTTTAAACTCAGCCGCGGTTGCAACTGCACTGGGCGGTGGTGAAGCGATTGCTGCAATCTTGGAACAATCAGGTATTGATAAGATTTTTGATCTCGAATTTTACTTGATGCAAACCGGTATGACACCCATCTTGGTAACGTTTATCGTTGGTTTGATTACCCGTATTTATGATATTTTAGCACTTGCTGGTGTTCCGATTCTGTTATTCCTTGCAAGTATTCAGTCCGTGCCTAAACATCTTTATGAAGCAGCGAAGATTGAAGGAGCAACCAGTTATGAAATGTTTTGGTTGATTACACTTCCTAACGTCTCGCCACATATCGTGACAGTGACCGTGTATGCACTGGTGGATACCTTCCTAACATCTCCAGTATCAGGCATTATTTCAGATGAACTCAATCGTCAGCAATGGGGATTAAGTTCTGCCATGGCGTGGATTTATGTGGGCACGATCTTGGTGATGCTTGGATCACTTGCCGTCTTAGCGAAAGGTCTTAAGATTGGAGGTTCACACTATGAAAATTAACATTTATGATCGTGTGCGAGCTTCTGTTCAAGGCTATATCGATAAGGTGACTGAACCACGTGTGATGCACCGAAGAAACAGAAAAATCAAAGAAGTATCTGGTGCGATTTTGCGTTATGTCTTCCTGATTGGATTATGTTTTGTGATTCTATTTCCCACCATTCAACAGATATTGATGGCGCTTCGCGCACCTCAAGATGTCAATAACCCCGCTGTTGTTTGGATTCCTGAAAACTGGTCGATTTTAAACATTGAATTATCGATGATGGTTTTAGATTATTGGGATGCATTATTAAATACCTTTAAGTTATCGTTTGTCGCGATGATCTTACAGCTAGCTTCAACCGCAC
>CALKAH010000280.1 GCA_937983315.1 uncultured Acholeplasmataceae bacterium
ATGCTTAAACTCGTCTGTATGCTGATTGATTTTAAAGTGGGACCTACCGATGACGATCTTTTTACATATCAATTTCTGATTGAAAACAACATGAACGTCATGGTGGTTGCGACCAAAAAAGATAAAATACCCAAAACCCATCAATTTAAACAGGAACAGACCATCAAACAGGTGATGAAGAACCCCATCTTGTTTTATACGACATCAAATGTCACCAAAGAAAACATGGACATCATTGAAACTGAAATGAGAAATCAGGTGAGTGCGCATGAATAAAGTGTTAATCCTAACCGATTCAACCGCTGATTTAGATTTAGCGTATACACTTAAGGAAGAAGTTCACAGCATTCCTCTTTTCATTCGTTATGCGGATGAAGTCTATAAAGATGGTGTGGATATCACCACGGAAGAATTGTTTAAAAAAGTCGAGGAAACCAAAGAAGTTGCACGTTCCACCGGTCTTCGTTCCGGTGATTTTCATAATGCGTTCAATAAATTTATTAAAAGAGGTTATGACATCGTCTATATCGGGATTGGATCGAATCTTTCATCAACGGTTCAATCTGCGATGATTGCGAAACAAGAACTTGAAACGAAACAAGTCCATATCGTGGACTCCAAATCGATTTCATGTGGCTTAGGACTTCTTGTGATGCGCGGTGTTGAACTCAAAAACCAAGGATTATCGGCAGCTGAAATCAAACGACAGCTCGATGAACTTGTTCCCCGCATTCATTTTTACTTTATGCTATCCGATATTGATCTTTTAAGACGTACAACACGGATTACCAAGACGCGTTATCAGTTAGCAAAGCTTTTTCATGCAAAACCGATTGTGACCATGATCAATGATCGTATTGAACTCTATAAACATCCGATGGGATCACTCGAGAGAAAACTAGGTTCGCTTATTCGATTGGTGGAGCATAAAACAAAAGGTTATCGGATTCCTGATCTGATGATCACCCATAGTACAACTGAAAAAATAGCGGAAATGGGTTATGATCTTGTTCAAAAGCGAATCAAGCCCATGCACTTAACGATGAATTCACTTGGATGTGTCCTTGGTGCATCAACCGGTCGTGATGCTTTTGGTATCGCTTATATCATGGATGAACAAATAAAGAAGGCTTAATATGAAAAAAATACTCTTATCCTGTGTCATGCTGATTTCACTTGTTTTGCTTGCAGGCTGTGCTGATCTATTCAAAAGTAATGATGGACCATTTCTCATCACATTCGAATCGAATGGAGGAACACCTGTTGAAGATATCACGGTCGAAGTGTTTGACCCTTTTTTACCACCATCTGTTCCGGTAAAGGAAGGATATGTCTTTGGTGGATGGTATATCGATGAAGATCTCTATTATCCGATGTCTTTTCAAACCGGGACCAATCAACCTTTGACGCTTTATGCCAAATGGATTCAAATTGGTGAGCTTTTAGATGAAGACATGATCATTGATGCGATCCTTCAAGAAATGGATGTGATGGCTCTTTTTGAAGAAGAAATTCAAACACTCATCACATCGATCCAACCTTCAGTCGTCTTAATTGATGCTTATAATGGAGCAAATATTGAAACAAGCGGTTCTGGTGTCATCTTTCATCACGATCAACATACATATTATGTTCTCACCAATGAACATGTGATTCAAGGATATGGAGCACATGATGTTGCATTAACCATCTTTTTAAACGATGAAACATTAGAGATTTCCAAGGGTGATGTCACCCTTCATGGACAGTCTGTTTTGCATGATTTGGCGGTCATCAGTTTTACATCAAGTGAAGTCATTCCTGTGATGACATTTGCTGATCCTGATCAAGTTGGTGTTGGGAATCTCGTCTTTTCATTAGGTCATCCTCTTGATTTACCGCAAACGATTGATTTAGGTCTTATTTCATCAACGAATCGCGAGATGAATGATGGCATGGGTATGGATACGATCATGATCCAGCACTCTTCAGCCATCAATCCAGGGATGAGTGGTGGAGCATTAGTCAATATTCGCGGAGAACTTGTTGGCATTAACACGATGTCATATGTCGATGAAGTCGTCGGTGAAGGGATTGAAGATTTGCATTTTGCGGTTTCGATTGATGTCATTCTTGATATCATTGATACACTTTATTAACCATGAAAAAAATCAATACATTACGTATCATCTTGATCGTATGGATTTCAATCATCTTCATCAATTCCTTGTTACCAGGTGAAGTCTCCGGTGAACAAAGTGGGTTTGTCACTGATCTTGCACTACGCGTTTTTGGAGTATTCGGCTATGAGCCAGATCCCATAACCTTACAATCGATCATCCGCATGACAGCACACGCGGTTGAATTCATGATTTTAGGCGCTTTGATCTTCCTCGATCGAAAAAGAGCAGATTATCCCTTTTATCAGATGTTTTTAATTGGAGTTGGTGTTGCACTCACCGATGAGATCATTCAAATCTTTGTTCCTGGACGTGCCTTTGAACTGATCGACCTTTTGATTGATTC
>CALKAH010000281.1 GCA_937983315.1 uncultured Acholeplasmataceae bacterium
CCACCGAGATCTACACTCTTTCCCTACACGACGCTCTTCCGATCTTTTCATTTTAGGATCCCACGTTTCTGTGATATCTTTGGCCAGTCTATTAATCTTTTCGATAACCTTCATGGGTCCACACCTCTCGTGTACATGCATCATGATCAAGCGTCAACCCATGACCTTCGCAGGTGATTTCAATCGTCTTTGGTTTTCGGCTTGCGTTCACAAATCGTGATTCAAATCGTGGATATTCAAGGGTCACACGCTTTTTATCAAAAATCAAATGGTCGTTCCAATTGATCTGATAAATGTGATCCATATCTTCTAAGTAAATACCAAATCGTGTCATCAGAAGTTCTTCGGGATCTCTCTTTTCAATAAATGATTGAAAGCTACCATCTTGATCGGATGATCCCATGGTAACAACCATTTGAAGATGTTTTCCTTGAAGGATGACTTCATCTTCTTTTTTCTCATAAGTACGTGAAAATTGAAGAGCACAGTATGTTTGATCCTTCTTCATGTAAATGGCATTCTCAAACTCAACCACTTCATCCAATTGATCAAAGGGGAGATGAACATGAATAAACATCTGTCTCTTTCTTTCTAAGAATCCTTTTCTAGGCGTTAGATTATACATCACAAAGACTTTATGTTCATGTTGAATCACAAGGGGATTGATTCCGTTTCCAACCCAATAAGAAGGAGAAAAGTTTCTTGCAGGATCATCAAACATCGGTGAACCAGGATGGGTTGAAAAAAGGTGAATATCTCCGGGAAGAGATGCTTGCCAAAGATGTTGTTGATCACCAAATGCTTTCGGTTGATACGCTTGAGCTGTCGAAAGCATATAGTGTTTCGTGTGATAAACATAAGTGTTTGCGCGTTCAATCGCAACCCCTCTGGTTGCGGGATTAAGGATTCGAACCAAGAGTGGAAGTAATCTTAATTTTCTTAAGATGGGTTGATTAATCATCTTGAGATCGCGTAAGAAATTATTATCTTCGAGATGCCAATCATTATACATCTTCATCGTCATCATCATTGATTCGGGATTCGTAAAAGCTTCCATACCCCAAAAGTACATGCCTTGACGATCATTGGTTTTCTCCTTGATCTCATGTTTGACTTCAGAAAGATATAAGCCATTTGATGCCTTGATAACGCCCTTTTCCTCTTGTTTAGCGATTCTCTTAATCACTTCTGGAACTTGATACCTTTTTGTTAAAAGAAAGAGCGTTGATAAACGTGTGTAATCATCGTCATGTGTCAAGATACCAAATGCATGTTTGAGTAAATCATTGACATCAGCATCTTGTCCTCGTTTCTTCTGATGCTCATAAGCGCGTCCTGATGATGTCACAAAGTATCCTTCAAATGAATAGAGTGCCATATCTAAGAAAAGGAGATCGAGCATCATTTTTGAACGAATGACAATCGGCTGATCCTTTGCTTGTTCAACCAAAAGAATGAGTGGGGCTACATCCTCTTCATAATACGTATTGGAATGCCATTCTGTCATTCCATAGGTAAACCGATCGTTAAGCCAATGCTCAATCTTAATCTTCGCTTTCTCAAGATGCTCTTTTCCAGATTCTCCATTATTGGTAAATATCTCATCTGGAAAAAGTTGACCTGCTAAATATTCACACGTATGGAAAATCAGTTGATGATTTTCTGACCAGAAGCACATCCCATCATCACCAGGTTCATCCATCCAATATTTAAATCCAAGGACTGCATGCTTGATCTTTTTAGCCGTATCTGTTGAGAGAAGTTTGAGATAGTCTTTGTATGTTTTGATTAAGACAAGCATGCGAAAATCAGCACAATCATAACGTGCATTAACAAAATCAATCAAGGACAAAAGATTGGTTTCATCAATCGTTTTTCCTTGTTCTAAATCCATGATCTCAGGAAAACATTTGGTGTTCATTTTGACATGCATACCGACATCTTCTTGGATTGCCATCACAAATCCTCCTAACCAACAATGGTTTGAATTTCTTCGAGACGATGTTTTTCATCTTCGGTTAATTCGATTTTTTGTTCACGCTTATGAAGGAATGATGAGATTTCTAATGTTAAGGTTTTTGTTAAGACAAAACGCTTTGCTAAAAAGTAACCCAATATCATGAGAATGACAAACGATAATGACATCGCAAGTCTAATTCCCCACACTGCAGCTTCAGGCTGTGTCGGAGAGGGAATGAGGTCGGTTGGTTTAACATATCCAGAAACAGCGAGCATGATACCAAAAATTTGAATCGCAATGGCGGATGCTGCTTTACGAATGAAGGTCATGATTCCAGAAAATGATCCTGTGGGACGTTCATGTAGTACAAGTTCACCTGCATCAACTGCATCTGGGAAAATAATCCAACTCATCAGTTGTGCACCCGCAAATCCAAACGCTGTTAAAGCTGTTAAAACATAAGCTCCAACGATAGGCCAATTCTCAGGATAAAGTCCAACGAAGAGGAAAGAAACTACAGCAAGCGGTAAACCATAATAGTAAATCTTCTTTTTATCAATCTTATTAACGAGTGAATTGATCCATGGAAACATCAGTAATTGGACACCAATAAAGATACCTAAAAAAACCGTTGATGATCCTGTAATCAGAACATATGTGGTAAAGAAAATGATGCCTGCAGATAGAATATCCATCGAAATACTTTGACAAAGATACATATAGACTAAACCACGAAAAGCGCGCATACGAAGCGGTTTAACGAAGGTCTTGATTGAGAATACGGATTTTTCTTCAGGTAAATTTGCACGCTCTCTGGTGAACAAACCAATGAGAACAAGGGGGAGTGCAAAGAAGATACCAAAACCAAGTCCAACGACGATATAGAACACATCGATACCGAATGCTCCTGCTTTAAACTGTTCAAGCAACATCGAAGGCACTAAGGTACATACTGCACTGGCAACCGTTGAGATAATCAATCGAATCAAGTTCACGCTATTTCTCTGTTTGGTATCTGTGGTGATTTCAGCACTTAGTGAACTATAGGGTACCATCACGATGGTTGCAATCGTGTTATAGAACAGATAGGTTGAAATGGCATAAAATACTTTCACACCTTCTGATAGACTACTTCCAAGTGGAAACCACATCAAGAGATATGAAATCAAGACCATGAGTCCGCCCGCAAAGATATACGGTCTTCTGCGTCCAAATTTGCTTCGTGTATTATCGCTGATCACACCCATGAGCGGATCACTGATGGCATCCCAAAATTTAGAGATCAAAATGGCGGTTGCTGCAAGTGCAGGGTTGATCCCCATAATATCGGTTAAGAAAATCAAATAGAGAACACCGATCATGGCTTGTGATCCACCACCAAAGACATCTCCCCATGCAAAAATCATTTTTTCTTTGTTGTTAAACGGTTTTTGAGTCATAGGAGTCCCTCCAAGTATAGTCTAGCTTCTTCCACAGCGATGAGTGGATCTAGTGCATTTTCTTCAATCACGGTATAGACAGATTCGAGTAGATGATCAAGGATTCGTTTAAAATCAACTTTTCCTTTTCCTGGTGTGATATCATGTCCATCAAGATAATCTCTTAAATGGATTCCCCGAACTCGATGTGAGTATGTTTGATAGACCTCAAGTGGGTCTTTTTGAGATAAAGTAATCCAATAGGTATCAAGAACAAATCCGATACGCTTATCAAAATGTTGATCAAAAATCGATAAAAGATTCTTCTTGATTTCATAAGCATGATGATGAAAAGATACACGAATGCCTTCTTTTTCATAAATCATTAAGAGTTCATGCATCTTCTTGATAAACATGTTCACGCCAAATAAAGGAATATGTCCCCACCAAGGTAAAACTGAAACAACCACATGATTAGCATTAACTGCTTTCGCAAATGCAATCACGTTTGCTGTATCACGCATCAGTTTATTTAAAGTGAGTTGAATGGCACATACACTCAAATCATGTTGTTTAATCCATGTTGCAGTTTGGGCATCGATGGGCATCCGAGAAACTTCAATTTCTTTGATACCTATCGATTTTAATTCTGAAAGCGTGAACTCTAAATCCTCTTTCATAAGAGCTCTAACGGTATAGGTTTGTAGTCCAATGGTTCTCATGATGAAATCCTCGTTTTCTGTTCATAATTTAAGACCAGTGCATGTCCACCAAAACTAAACATGATGGTTTCTGGTTTACGTTCAATCGCATTTAAAACGTAAGGAGACCAAAAGCGAGGATACTCTAAATCAAGCAATACCTCATTGACACGAAATGATCCATCCATGTTCGCAGTTAATGTTGTTGTTTCATCATCAAGATAGAGAATCGACTGATAGGTGATGCTGTGTTTGGTTTCGTCATAGGATAATTCATTTGCAATCATACGAGATACAAATTGATCGAAGGTTTCGATATCCGTTGACGACATTTCAGTGACATAATAATGATCACCTGGACCGACTTGAACCAAATCATAATCATCGGTTAAGATTGTTCCAACTGAACCACGTTTGAGCATATCATCTTGATCGCCTTCCTTATTCGATATCTCAAAGGGAGTGAATTCGAGTGCATAGCGTGCACGTATCCCGATATAGGAATCATCAACACGACCATAAATCATACCTTGATCAAGATAATCTAGATTCACTTCATCAAAGAGTTGAAGTGGGAAGAACACATGGGTTGTTTCTTTGATAATCATTGGTTCCATAAATCCAACTTCTGTTGGTGGCTGATAGATAGAGATATTGACATTCTTCTCTTGAACGCTCATCGGTTGACGACCATTACCCACCCAATAGGTAGGCGTTCCTGAACGTCGTTGAATTTTAGCGGGTTGTGTGGAGAATACAGAGACTCGATTGGATAGATTAAACTGATGCACGGCATGTTGATCAGCATACTCATTCATCTGATAAGCTTGTGCTGTTGACATCAGGAAATGATCATTTTTATAGGTATAAACATTCGCGCGTTCAATCGCAACCCCATTGGTGGATGGTTTTAAAGTGCGACTCACCATGCCTAGCAAATTGAATGCACGGAGTGGCCATAAATTCACCAGTTTAAAATCATTCAAAAATTCATTTGAAAACATCTTATTTCTAGACATATATTGAATCGTATTATTAACGACTTCAGGATTACTAAAAGCTTCCATCGCCCACTGCATCATGATTTGTGGATCGTCTTGGCCAAGTAAACCTTCCGTTTCAAGTTCTT
>CALKAH010000282.1 GCA_937983315.1 uncultured Acholeplasmataceae bacterium
CCACCGAGATCTACACTCTTTCCCTACACGACGCTCTTCCGATCTTCTTTCATCCGTTTAGCTGCTCGACCTGTGGGTGCCATCAACCCTATTTTTTCATAAATTGCAGGATTTTTATAATTGAGTTGGTAATATTTGCGATAAACATCTAAAAGTCCATCGATAATGGTTGTTTTTCCTGTACCTGGACCACCTGTGATGATCGTAAACCGATTGGATAATGCTGTGAGGATGGCTTCTTTTTGTACATCAGTATAGCGCATGTTTTTTTGGATTTCAGTCGCATCCAGTAATGTCTCCAAATAATCACGGTCAATGGATAAAGGTTCACCCACTAAACGACTCAATTTGTCAGCAAGAAGAACTTCTGAGAAATAGGTCGCTGCAAGGTAATATCTTTCATCTTCAACGATGATACGTTTATCTAAAATCAATTGATGGATGGCATCCTCAAGGTCCATCGTTTCTCCAAGGGCTTGGAAACTAAACGTCTCGAGTTGTTCTTTCCGAAGATAGATATCCCCATTCTGATAAGCGATGACTTCAAGTGCATATAAAATAGCTGCGCGTATCCGTCTGGGATCATCATGAGGGATACCGAGTTTACGCGCAATTTCATCTGCTTTGATAAAACCAACACCTTCAATATCATCAATGAGTCGATATGGATTTTCTTCAAGTTTCTCAAGCGTGAGCATCTGATATTTACTGAGTAACTTCATCGCAAGTTTACCTGAAAGTTCATATCCATAGAGGGCAACTAATATATGTTCATGCGTTTGATTTTCAATGAGCTGTTGATAGAATTTTTCAATACGAACCGCAGAAAGTCCTATCTCTTTTAACCTTGTCTTATCTTTCATGATGATTTGGATCGCATCTGCACCCAAATGGTCAACAATCTTTTCAGCTGTTTTAGGACCAATACCATGGAAAAAAGGCGATGATAAGTAGCTGATCAATCCTGAACGACTTTGTTCTTCGCATTTCTTAAATGATTCAACTTTGAGTTGTTCACCGTATGTATTATGCTTCACCCATGAGCCACAAAACTCATAGTTGATGTCTTCACTCACCACAGGAAAATAGCCCACAATGGTGTACATCCGGTTTTCATCGGTGATGATCCGTGCAATGGAATAACTGTTTTCATCGTTATGAAATACGTAGTTTTTGATTTTACCCTTGATGCAATCCATCGTCTTCCTCGATTCCTTTGTTTATAGTTTATTATACCATCAACAGATGATGAAAAAAAGGAACCGAAGTTCCTTTAACTGTATTGACGACGTTTTTTCTCCATATAGACTTCATGAATAAATCCAGAACCTACACAGACATCACCTTGATAAAATGCACACACTTGACCTGGTGTGACTGCACGAATTTTCTCAGGATAGGTCACACGAATCGTCTTATCATCAATCCATTCGACAAAGACATCATTGTCTTGTTGACGATATCTAAATTTAGCCGTCATGGGTCCACTCACTTTTGGACCACGCCAAACGACATCTGTGATCAGTGCTTCATCCGAGTAAAGATGAGGGTGATGAAAACCGGGTTCGACAAATAAAGTGTTCGTGGTCAAATCTTTACCTACCACATACCAAGCATCAAGTTCCTCTTTTGTTCCCCCAATACCTAATCCTTTGCGTTGACCAATGGTGTAATTCATTAAACCAAAATGCTCTTTGATGACAGTTCCATCCAAACGCTTCATCAGTCCTTTTTGAGCAGGAAGATAATTGGATAAAAAATCTGCAAAATGACGTTCACCAATGAAACATATCCCTGTTGAATCTTTTTTATTTGCTGTAGCTAAACCCTGTTCGTTTGCGATTTTTCGAACATCCTTTTTATCAAGATGCCCAATAGGAAACATGACATTTTTCAATTGATCTTCACGAAGCTGTGATAAGAAATAGGTTTGGTCCTTGTTTTGGTCCATAGCGCGAAGTAATTTGGGATAATCTCCATCGCGATCAATTTGTGCATAGTGACCCATGGCAATATAGTCAGGATTAAAACGTTTTGCATAATCAACGAACGCTTTGAATTTGATTTCATTGTTGCAAAGTACATCGGGATTAGGTGTACGATTTTTCTTATATTCATCAAGGAAATAGGTAAATACACGATCCCAATAATCTTCAATGAAATCAACTTTGTGAAGAATAATGCCTAGTTTGTCTGCAACTTTCTTGGCATCTTGATAATCTTTTTCTTGTTCACACACTTCATCCCAAACCGTGGGATTACCTTTGATATCGAGGTTCGTTGCACTATCCCAATTACGCATAAAAACGGCTTCTACATCATAGCCGTCTTTGAGCAAGAGATAGGCAGCAACCGATGAATCAACGCCACCGCTTAAACCAATAATGACTTTCTTTTTGTTCATAACTTCACTTTCTTTTTACATCACTTGGCATGCGATACTGTCCGCGAGGGGAAAGTGAAATGCCAAGGATTTTCGGTCCTTCTGGAAGAGTTTGTCTTTTGAATTGTTGGGTATAAAACCGCTTCATAAAGCGTTCAACATAGACGTTAATCTCTTGGTCTTCCATATGAAAAGCATGTTTAATTAAATACTTAAGTTTATCTTCATCAGCACCATTGGTGAGATGATGATAGAGAATAAAATCATTGATATCATAGCGACCTATCGCATGTTCTGTATCTTGATTTTCAAGAAGTTCTGGAGAGATTGGAGCTTGTAATATCTTTTC
>CALKAH010000283.1 GCA_937983315.1 uncultured Acholeplasmataceae bacterium
ATCGTATTCGGTGACTGGAGTTCAGACGTGTGCTCTTCCGATCTATCTGATGAAACGGACGATCAATTTTAAACATACGGATGAACAACTCAAAAAGATATTTAAACCAATTTTAGCCTATGACTTAGCTCTCCTTTATCCCAACCTTGATGATGATGAAAGAAAACGCATGTTATCGCTCATCGGTTTAGATAAGATGACCGATATGTTTGTTGAACTCGATCGTGATGATCAACTTGATCTGCTTTCACACCTTGAAGATCAACGGAAACGTTCACTGTTTCGCAATATGCAATCCGATGATTTGAAGGAATTCATGGAAGATATTGATGCCACAGAAAGAGAACATCTCTATCAACACTTATCGAAAGTTAAAGCAAAAACATTAGATTTATTGCTCGCCTATGAAGAAGATACAGCTGCTTCGATCATGTCAACCGATTTTATTGCCGTTCGAATCAGTGATACGATTAAAGAAGCTACCGATAAGGTGATTAAAGAATCGAAAGAGCAGGATTATATCGATACTGTCTTCGTCCTTGATCAAGATGACCATATCATAGGGATGATTGATCTCAAAGACTTAATCATTGCACGCAGTAATACAGCCTTACCAAAAATTATGTTTGATGATTTCCAGTTTGTCTACGCCGATGAATCGATTGAAAAGGCGATTCAAACGGTTGTTGATTATGACCGAAATGCGATTCCTGTACTCGATCGTGATGATCACTTAGTAGGCATTGTCACCGCAGATGACGTCTTCGATGAAATCATTGAAGCATCAGAAAGTGATTACCAAAAATTAGCACTCATTTCTGATCACGAATCCTCCTCATCATCATGGGAACGTTCAAAGAAACGTTTACCATGGTTAATGGTTTCTGTTGTTTTAAATCTTTTAATCGCAAGTTTTCTTTCCATTTTTGAAGCAACCCTTGCCGAAGTTACTGCACTCGTCTTATTTCAACCCTTGATTTTGGGGATGGCGGGTAATATCGGTACACAATCACTTGCTGTCACGATTTTAGGTATTCATAAAAACGAAATGGATAACCAGAATATCCCAAAAGATCATGTCATTAAGGAATTGTTTATCGGATTATTTAACAGTGTGCTTTTAGCTCTAGCAGCCTTTGTCTTCGTCACAACATTTCTATCGTTTTTCCCAACACAAGATCAACAACTTCCCTATCAACTCGGGTTGGTCGTTTTAATTGCCGTGTTTGCTTCAATGTTTATTTCGGCATTAATGGGAGTCTTCGTACCGATGATTTTTCATCGGTTTAAACAAGATCCAGCAGCAGCATCTGGACCGATCATGACCACGATTAATGACCTGGTTGCACTGGTGATTTACTTTGGTATTGCAACACTCGCTTTTTTATGAGATATTATGGGATTTCGCGCCGTGAAATCCCCTTTGTGCTATAATTGAAGAAAAGAAGAAATGAGGAGATTCCTATGGAAACATTCATTCAAACGTATCAAGATTATCGAAAGAAGATCAAAGCTTACCGTTATTTTGGCTGGTTGATGAGCTGGGATCAAGAGACAGAAGCACCTGATGCATCCATCGAATATCGCACGAAACAATATCAAGTGATGGCTGAAGAATTGTATAAGATTGAATCAGCACCTGAGTATATTGATGCGATTGATCATCTTTATGCATCGCTTGATCGCATTCAAGATACTGATTTAAGAACAGAAATCAAACATGCTTATAAGCAGTTAAGAGTCATTAAATTAGTACCCAAAGATGAACTCATCGCTCATCAAGTTTTAGTCTCCCAAGCACCTCACACATGGGCAAAAGCTAAGAACGAAAACAATTTTGAAATGTTTAGACCAACCTTAGAAAAAATTGTTGAATTTAACCGTAAATTAGTGAAATACTTAGAAACACCAGAATTAAAAGGCTATGATATTTTACTCGATGAGTATGAAGAAGGATTCACTCAAAAAGAATATGATTTATTCTTCGATACACTAAAACGTGAACTCGTCCCCTTTGTCAAGGAAGTAACTGCCGTTAAGCAAAAGTTCTCTCGTAAACTGACACACAGCGTCTTTCCACGAGAATCTCAAATCAAGTTTTCACAATATTTGATTGATGTTTTCCATTATGATCGCAGTCGTGGTTTATTAAAAGAAAGTGCACACCCCTTTACATCCGGTGTCAGTTCAACAGATACACGTATTACGACACACTATTACGAAAATAATCTCGTATCATCGATTTTTTCAACGATACATGAAATGGGACATGCCATTTATGAATTGCAAAACGATCCCAAATATGATGATACCTTCCTACACGGTGGAACAAGTCTAGGTATTCATGAATCACAGTCTCGTATGTATGAAAACATGCTCGGACGTTCCATGGCATTTTGGAAAGTTCATTACCCCAAACTTGTTGAATTATTCCCCAAACAACTCAAACAAGTATCACTTGAAGAATTCCATCGTTACATCAATCGTGCTGAACGTTCACTGATTCGTACGGAAGCTGATGAGCTCACCTATGCACTTCATGTCATGGTCCGTTATGAACTCGAAAAAGGCATGATTTCAGGAAAGATTAAAGTCAAAGATTTACCAAAGAAGTGGAACAAGTTGATGGGTGAATTTGTTGGTATTAAACCGAAGACCGATAAAGAAGGTGTCTTACAAGATGTCCATTGGTCAGGTGGTATGCTCGGTTATTTCCCAACCTATGCACTTGGATCAGCTTATGCTGCTCAAATGTATCAAGCGATGAATAAAGAACTCGATATCGAAGAAGCTTTATCATCGAATAATATTCCTGCCATCAATGCATGGTTAAAAGAACACGTCCATCAATTTGCATCCAGTAAATCGCCTAAAGAGATTTTACTGATTGCAACCAAAGAAGCGTTCAACCCTATGTATTATGTCAACTACTTGAAGAATAAGTTTCAACGCTAAAGGAATGTGATCACCACCATGCTTTCCATCAGATACCTCTATCAGGTTGGTCACGGTCCATCAAGTTCACACACGATGGGACCCGCGAAAGCTGCAAAAATTGTAAAAGATCATTGTCCCTCCTGTGATCGCTTTGAGATCATGCTTTATAACTCACTCGCACTTACAGGAAAAGGACATTTGACAGAAGAAGCCATCAAGGAGTCATTGGGAGATTCTCCCGTGGCTTTTTTGACGTCGATCGATTTATCGAAACATCCCAATACCTTACGTATTCAAGGTTTTGAAGGTGATCATCTTCTCATCGATAAAGAAGTCAATAGCACAGGTGGTGGACGCATCGTTTTTGTGGGTGATCCTTCAGAGGAAAAGCATATCTATCCCCATCAAACGTTTAAAGAAATCAAAAAATATTGTAAAAGTAAACATATAGCCCTTCATGATTATGTCTATGAAGTGGAAGGTGAAGAGTTTAAAACATTTCTCGAAGAGATTTGGGAAACCATGAAAAGTTCGATCGTTAAAGGTATTGCGACACATGGTATTCTTCCGGGACCTCTAAAAATGAAACGTAAAGCACCTGAACTCTACGGGAAACTTAAGGCTACAGATAAACCAGAACTTGTTGAAAACCGTTTAGTTGCAAGCTATGCATTTGCTGTTTCAGAAGAAAATGCCAGTGGCGGTATCATCGTCACTGCACCGACTTGTGGGGCGTGTGGTGTCTTGCCTGCAGTGCTTTATTATATGCACGAAAAGCATCACTTTATCACCAAAGAACGTGTGATGAATGGTTTA